>NZ_JBEONP010000005.1:0-132848 GCF_040544435.1 Undibacterium sp. GrIS 1.2 | reverse complement strand
TCCACGCCATGATTGCCACTCTTTAAATTTATCCTGTTGCTATTGTCTCATTTGAGGTAAACACTCTGCTTGGCTTTTTATCGTGCAAAGATCTCAGTTTATTTATATAAATAAATGGATTGAACATAACTGATGCAATGTTGAAAACGCAAATAGTAAAGAAGTTACTACAACTAAATGGGCGTTTGACGCTAGAAGCACCGTTCAATCACTCTGGCCTATGGCCTCAAAGCTTCAGGCACATTTATATTTTTTAAGACGTTTTCAAATGCCGTCAGCAATATCAAGTAATTCTATGTGTAAATCCGTTTATTGCTATCGTCAACATCGTATGCTTTAAGCGCTGAATTAAGTGATTCCATTTTTTTCCTTTCTCACCAAATCCTGACCGCTCATAATTATTTAGGTTTCATAGCGCCATGGTTCGTTTCATAAATTCATCAAACAGCGGCACGGTAAAGGCTGTATCACCATGGGCCGGGCTATAGATCATTCCCTTCACGATAAGCGATTGGCGAAGCGGAGCAACCTGATTCACTTCTTTTTTCATCGCACTGGCGATATCACCTGATCGTGGAGCGACAGTACCAATTTCAGCCATCGCACGCATATAATTTTTTTCCATCGGAGTACAACGATCAAATCGAACGCGAAAGAAACCAGAATCGAGTTGAGTAATCGCTAATTGTGTCGCCAGTAATGCATCATTTTTTGTGATGGGTGAGTTATTTGCAATCGCCCACGAATGACTACCCCACTCTTGCAGAAAATATGGGTAGCCTTTAGTCTGATTTAGAATCTCACGAACTGCCTCATCAGAAAATACGACGTTGTTGCTATTTACCGGCCGCTGCAATGCTTCAGTCGAAGCAATGTCATCCAAGGCACCAATAACCGGGAAATTAAATAACCGCTCCGCATACGATTTGGCCTTACCAACGTTACCTACCAGCTGAGGAAGTCCCGCACCCACCAGGGCAACGGGCAATTGTTTTTGTGAACACGCATGAAGCGCAGAAATGAACGCCGCTAACTGGTCTTTATGAACGTATTGCAATTCATCAATAAAAAGGATGACCGCTGTTTTCTTTTCACGGGCCGCAATACCGACCGCTTGTAAAAGTTCAGATAAATCGTAATCAAGATCACCGGTGTCAGCAACACCTTCTTCTTTGCCTAGATCAAAGCCAAACTCCATATCGTCGTATTTAATCTTTGCAGCGCTAATAAAACTCCCAAGTGCTTTAGCAGCTTTACCCACGGAATGGCTAACACCGGCAACACGATCTAATTTTAATAGCGCGGCGCGTAAACTTGGTGCAATCATCCCTGGCAAACTACGATTTTCAGGCGATTCAAATTGCGTGCAAATTAATCCTTCTGCCTCGGCATCATTTTTTAATCTATTGAGTAATACAGTCTTACCGACACCGCGTAAGCCAACCATTAAAACACTCTTGGCCGACATACCATTGCGGATACGGTGCAACGCAATTGATACGTCCTCTATGACTTTCTCGCGACCTGCCAGTTCTGGTGGCTGAGAGCCAGCTCCAGGAGCGAATGGGTTTTCTCGGGGATCCATTTATAGTAACTTTATGCAACATTATCGATTAAAGATAATATTACATAACTTCTTTATAAATACAAACTGGAAAAAAAATTTGAGAGGGTTATGTTGTTGGGGCGTACTCAAAATTGACTACCTGGTCAATATTGAGTGCGCGTCAACATCATGTGTGGAATATTGAAGAAATAGCTCGCTTAGTACCTGATGTAATGCCAAAAAAGCGCGGAACTTACAAAACAAAGAAAGATATTTCAAACTGAGACACTACCTAAAAAGCAGTAGCCTTGTGCGGGCTTTAGTCATTTACGTTGATTTTTTAGTTTATTTTCCTTTTCTCTCTCTATGGCATCTCGATGTTGAAACCTCGCTCTGGCTTCGAGTGAATATTGTTTTTTTTCTTTGTCATTAAGTAGAGGGAATGTACCGGTTTGGTGAAAATTGTTTATGTGATACTGAGTCGGATTTGAATACCCTTTTGAAATAAGGTATTTCTTTATCATATCTCATTCTTCGAAAGGTAGTAGTTTGGAAAGTCGGATACTTGGAACCAAGGCTTCATATATCCAATATGGAATATTGGAATTGAGTAGTCCAACCCAATATCTTTGAGACTCAGTGTTTTTTTTCAGCACGTCTTGTATCGATTGGGGCCATTTGTCTAAGAGGACGCTAAGTAGGGCTAAAGTCAAGGCTCTTCCGCGAACGGTTTTATGTTCGAAATTCATTCCTGCGGTAATGATTTTGTCGGTGGGATCTGATTTGATAGCTTTGAAATCCGAGTTGATAATGGTTTTATATTGGACATGATCGAACGGCAGATTCGTTTCGGCTATGATTTTTTGGATTACTTCTGACTGCGTTGTTGAAGATGAAAGAAAGCGGAATAACAATTTAATCCCGGCAAACCGAGGAATTGCATGGTAGAAGGTTTCAAAAGTATCGAAATCAACGCTCCACCTCTTAATGGCAGTTCCAATCAACTCCCTTTGTATTTCAGAAATGTGGGGAACGATCTTGTCATAAGTAGATCTCGTAGAGGCCTGCCTGATGTCGAAACCGCAGTGCTGACATATAGCAATAGTATCTCTCTTCCGCCTGCTCTGAATGTTCCCAGCTGAACGAAAGTAAATAAAGGAATACCCGCAGTTATCACATTCATCCGATAGAAGACGCTCATGCTTGTTACATGACACTACGAAGGTGTATCGCCACGATTTTCTGAAATATGGCTCATGATCTTCACGAAGACAATCGGGACAAAATGCAAATCCCCTAATCGCACCAGATTTGACACTTTTATATCCGACGCTAACTACATGGGGTATGTTGCCATATTTCTCGATACGCAGATTGATATTGTCTTCATATTTTGAAAATGCCATTCTCAGCACTTCATCTTCGGCTACGCCTAAATGAGCGACGATAGCGTTTAAAAATTTCTCAGACGGAATACGATCGACTTCTAGGCCAACTAAGGAGTGATCGCCGACAAGATAATAGGACAGTTGTATTGGTGTCAGCCCGTTCTGAAAACTAATTCGCGCGAGCCAGGACGACAATATTTCGTCCTCGAGAGGTTTAGGACGGACGGGAAGGAGCGGAGTACTAGTAGGAAACGTTACTTTATTTGAAAAATCAAAAGATAATTGTCTCGGCATTTAGTTATAACAATCATAGAGTTAGAATGAAATTATTTTTTTTATCTTCTGTTATTTTATACTCTACTTCTATCTTTTATACTTTTCTTGTATCTTTTCATAAGCCAGGTCGTGGGGTGATACCTTTTGCAATAACTGCGCAAAGTTGCGAGCAGCAAAGGTGAGAGTAAGGTGTAGCGATCCTTGCCACCTTTGCCAGCACGCACCCGCAGCATCATCCGTGCGACATCAATATCAGCCACTTTTAAATTGCATAGCTCGGAGACGCGCAGACCCGATCCGTAGGCAATCATGAGCAAGGCACGTTGACGCAGATCAGTGCAATACGCTGTCTATATACTATCAGTCGTGTTCCGAACTTTATTTCCGCACTTCGTTGAAAAGTTCCGAACTTTATTACCTTGTTCCGAACTTTATTCCAAAGGGACAGGTCAGGAAGTCCAAAAAATCACTTACTCCACCGTCACACTCTTAGCCAAATTCCGAGGCTTATCGACATCCGTCCCCCGCGCCAACGCCGTGTGATATGCCAGCAATTGCAGCGGCACAGTATGCAAGATCGGTGACAACATGCCGTAATGTTCTGGCAAGCGGATGACGTGTACGCCTTCGCTTGAGGCAATGCGGGAATCTGCGTCGGCGAAGACGTACAGCTCGCCGCCACGGGCGCGGACTTCTTGCATGTTGGATTTTAATTTTTCTAGCAGCGCGTCTTTTGGTGCGACTGTGACGACCGGCATGTCTTTGGTCACTAAGGCTAACGGGCCGTGTTTGAGTTCTCCTGCGGGGTAGGCCTCTGCATGGATGTAGGAAATTTCTTTCAGCTTTAATGCGCCTTCCAAAGCGATTGGGTAGTGCATGCCGCGGCCTAAGAATAAGGCGTTTTCTTTGCGGGCAAATTCTTCTGACCAGGCGATGATTTGTGGTTCTAAAGCTAGCACCGCAGTGATCGCTACAGGTAAGTGGCGCAGGGCTTTGATGTGTTCTGCTTCTTGCTCATCGCTGAGTCTGTCTTTGCTTTGCGCCAGTGTCAGTGCCAACAAGAATAGCGCTGCCAATTGGGTGGTGAAGGCTTTGGTCGATGCGACGCCGACCTCTACTCCGGCGCGAGTGATATAGGCCAGAGCGCATTCGCGCACCATGGCGCTGGTGCTGACGTTGCAGATTGTCAGCGTGTGTTCCATCCCCAGACTACGCGCATGTTTGAGTGCTGCTAAGGTGTCGGCGGTCTCTCCGCTTTGTGAAATAGTGACGACCAGGCTGTTGGGGTTGGGTACGCTGTCGCGGTAGCGATATTCGCTGGCGATTTCTACATTGACCGGGACTTTGGCGATGGATTCTATCCAGTATTTTGCGGTCAAGCCTGCGTAGTAGCTGGTTCCACACGCGAGGATCAGAACGTTGTCGATTTGTTTAAAAACCTTGTACGCCTTGTCGCCAAACAGCTCTGGCATGATGGCTGTGACACCTTCCAATGTGTCGCCCAGTGCGCGTGGTTGCTCGAAAATTTCTTTCTGCATGTAATGACGATACGGACCTAATTCTGCCTGACCGGTATGCGCATGCACGGTACGGACCTCGCGTTGTACTTGCTTGCCGTTGGTATCTACAATCCAGACTTTTTGTAGTTGCAGATCAACGACGTCGCCTTCTTCCAGATAAATAATCTGGTCGGTTGTACCTGCCAATGCCATTGCATCGGAGGCTAGAAAGTTTTCTCCTTGGCCTACCCCGACGATTAATGGGGAACCTTGGCGCGCACCGACTACGCGGTGGGGTTCGTCGCGGCAAAACACAGCAATCGCAAATGCCCCGGTCAGACGCTTGACGGCGATTTGTACAGTCTCAAATAAGTCGCCGCTGTACAGGTGATCGACTAGGTGGGCAATGACTTCGGTGTCTGTCTGGCTTTCAAATATATAACCAACTGCGCTGAGCTCTGCGCGTAATTCTTCATGGTTTTCAATAATGCCGTTATGGACTAAGGCAATCCGTGAATTCTCAGCATCGGGAGAAAAATGCGGGTGGGCATTGGATGACGATGGCGCACCATGCGTTGCCCAGCGCGTGTGGGCGATACCGGTAAAACCAGCTAAACCTGTTTGTTCTATTTGCGCTTGCAACTCTGTCACACGGGCGGTGCTGCGTGAGCGTTGCAGATGTCCATCCACATGTAATGCGACGCCGCAAGAATCGTAGCCACGATATTCAAGACGTTTAAGACCTTCAACCAGGACGGGAGTGATATTGCGTTGCGCTACAGCGCCGACGATGCCGCACATAAGAACCTCTTAATAAAAATTTGAGAAAGCGATAAAAAAATTAAAGTGAGCAAATAAGGCCAGTAAATTCGACGCTAATAAGGCGAGTAAGAATCTTCAGCTCAAAAACGCAATTAAACATAAGATTGCAAAATTACTAATTTCACAGATTGTGTTATCGTAAATCAGATCAAATGAAATTATCTTTCAATATTTAATTAAATTTGAACGCAAATTCAATTGCGATTATTGAGTGAAATTAAATTTCATTTAAATAAAAATTATTTATTTAAATTCCATTGGTGAAAAGTATGACGACTCTGGACGAACTGGATAAACGCATTTTGCAGCAGCTACAGCGAGATGCGTCGGTCAGCAATCAGGCCTTGGCGGAGCTAGTGCATGCGTCGCCACCGACTTGTTTGCGGCGCGTTAAGCGCTTATTGGATGAGGGCGTGATTGCTAAGCAAGTAGCGATTTTAGCGCCCGAAAAAGTCGGTGCAGGTTTGACGGCGATTGTAGAAATTACCTTGGACCATCAGGCCAGCGAACATCAACTCGCGTTTGAGAAACTGGTGTCAGAAGAGCCCGCGGTGCAGCAATGTTATCGGGTATCGCCGGGGCCAGACTTTGTGCTGGTGATACAGGTGGCAGATATGTCGGCGTACCACAATCTGGCGCACCGTTTATTTGCGGGTCAGGCGAATGTGCGGAATGTACGGAGTTTTTTTTCTATGCTGCGGAGTAAGTTTGAAACGCGGATTGAGATTTGAGCTGCGCTTTAATATGCTGTTTAAACCGCAGTTTAATCCTACCGTTCATTTTTAAATACTAACGTGGACGAATACTTTCTTTCAGTACGTCAGCATCATGGTGACTTTGAAAACTTTTCCAGATTGCGCCCGTTTTCTCTGCTCGTTGGAGTAAATCTTTAAGTGATGCTTTATCTTCTTCGCTGAGCGAGGATTTGGAAATATACACACCGCTGTCACCCCAGGGTAACTCTTCTATCGGTTCATATCTGAGCTTGTCCAGAATATCTTTTGCCCGGTCATCATCTTTAATTGCACCTACAAAAATCGATGGTGCCATGATGGTGATATTAAACTTATTGGCTTTTAACATCCGGGCAACCGATACGGGGTCTGCCTCCAGAATGACTCTACCTTGTTTGTTTAACTCTTTGACCAGCGTCTGATACGCGTCGCCATAATCGTAGCCGCGTACTAGCACTACTTTCAGTTCTTTATGTTCTAATAAATCTTGGGCAGTTTTAATGGAAGGGCGATTCATCTCAATAGAGATGATGGTCGCGCGACTAAAGACGAGTGGTATAAATATCCCGTACTTGTCTCGATCAGGTGTTTTGCTGGCGGGGATTAATAAATCAGCTTTGCCTGTATTAAAAAGTACTTCTAAACGGGAGCGCGGCACATCGGAAAAGATAAAAGTACATGATTCTTTACTACCGAAGCTACGCAAAATCTCTGGATAAATGCCGCTAATATTGCCATCAACGATCGTGACACTTTGCCCGGCGGCAGAGATCGGGACGTTAATCTCCCGCGAGCATTTTGCCTCAGCGCTTGGGCTGATCGCTACCGTTGCAAGAATGACGGTAGCGGCAGCAATGATCTTTAATCGGTAATGTTGTGCAAACAATGGATTGCCTTGTTAAAAACTGATCTGTATTCAATCTATCCGAGCGAGATTCAAACTACAGCATCTATCGCCGACATTTTGATAAGAAATCGCTGCAAGTCACCGCGGCCAGCCTCGTTAAGCTGATTACAGAAACATAGGCTATAGCTGCTTGCACCGCAATTGAATTGTTGTAATGCTGAGGCGTGTCTACAGCAACAGATCAAAATATTTGCAACATGGAAGAGCTGGTTGATTTTCATATTGTTAATATACTCCCGATAATTTTTATAAAAATAAGCATATTGTCCATATCTTATAGGGGCTATAAAATAATACATGAAGGGAGTATGTTTAAATTAAGAACGCTATTGCAAATCTTAAAAAAAAATAAAACGATAAATTATTGATGCCAATATGCGACATCAGCATGTGATCTTAAGACCTCAGATTGACACGTGACATCTACACCCAACGCCGTACATTTCTAATTATTCTGATGAGCTTTGTCTAACAAAGATAATTATTTAGATAATTTATCTTCGGCGATAATTTCTATACAGCGATAGCCAAGCTGGATGACGCCTTGCTGCACCAATAATTTAAGTTCTTTAGACAGGGTTTGCCGCGTAATCCCCAGCATCATTGCCAGTGATTCTTGCGATACCGTTACCTTGGGGCGCGCATCTTTTGCCATACTCGCGTCGCCGTGCGCCAGCAGTAATAATCGCCGTGCAATGCGGGCCGAGGTTGATCGTAGTGTGGCGTCTTCTACTATGCCGTAGAGCAAGCGGATTCTCGCTGCCAACATACTGCTAATCGCAAAAGCAAAAACTGGCCGCTGCATTAAGCTCGCAAATATGCTGCGCGGCAGCACCAAAATCTCGGTTGGCCCCATCGCGGTTGCATCATGCGTACGCGGCTGGTGATCAATTAAGGAGATTTCACCAAACCAGGTGCCGCTTTCCAGTACCACCAAAATTGCTTCTTTACCTGCCTCGCTCAAGGTCGACATTTTGATCGTGCCCGACAGCACGGCATAAAACCCGCCCGGCGCATCGCCTTGACGGAACAGCATTTCACCCGGGCGCAAGCGCAGCAGCTCGACCGTGCTGAGCATGCTCTTACGATCACGCAAGGGCAAAGAGCCAAACCATGGGTTATTGGATAGTTGCGGTAACAAATCAAGATGCGAGTTCATATTGGTTCGATGAAGGCTCTGTCGCGGTGATAGGTTATTGGAATGTAAATCCCAATTGTAAATAATTTGACAGTTTGCAGTGTAGCCTGGTTGTATGGTGTAGGCACCAAAGAAAAATTAACTGGAGTGAGACAAATGACTATCCGTGCAAATTTCGTCCGCATGCAGGACAGTACACAGCAAGACTGGCAAGTGATTGGTGCCGAGTTTATGCAGTTTTCTAAAGGCTTGTCGGATCGCGTGATCAAGCACTTGCAGATTCTGGAAGGCGACTACGGTGGCTTTCCGATTGACCGATACACCCACTCGTTGCAAACAGCTACCCGCGCTTGGCGTGATGGGCGTGATGAAGATTACGTCGTCTGCGCTTTGTTGCATGACATCGGCGACACGCTAGGATCGTTTAATCACCCTGATATAGCAGCGGCGATTCTCAAGCCCTTTGCCAGTGATGCTAATCTGTGGATGGTGCAGCATCATGGGATTTTTCAGGGACATTATTTTTTCCACCATATCGGAATGGATAAAGACATGCGCGAACAATTTCGTACCCATCCTCATTTTGAACATACCGCTAGCTTTTGCGAGCTGTACGATAATCCCGCTTTCGATGCCACAGCAGAGACTTTGCCCATCAGCGAATTTGAACCCATGCTCAGGCGCTTTTTTGCCAAGCCACGTAACACGATTTACAAAGCGGCATTGACAGAGTAAACGTAGCAATACCGTTTTAAAATTCCATCATAAAATTAGGAGATCAAAATGACACACATGCATATTCCCTCAATTAAAGATCAAGTCAGCGCAGAAGAATGGCAGCTCCGTGTTGACCTTGCCGCTTGCTATCGTCTGGTCGCCATGTATGGCTGGAGCGATCTGGTATTTACTCATATTACTGCCCGTATCCCCGGCCCGGAACATCATTTTTTGATCAATCCTTATGGCCTGATGTTTGATGAAATCAATGCCTCTTCGCTGGTAAAAGTCGATCAGCAATGCAACAAGATTATTGACTCACCTTTCCCGGTTAATCCTGCCGGTTTTGTCATCCACAGTGCCGTGCATGAAGCGCGTGACGATGTGCAATGCGTCTTGCACACGCACACCCGCGCTGGTGTGGCGGTTAGTGCGCAAAAATGTGGCGTACTGCCCATCTCACAACAGTCAACTTTTGTACTGGCATCATTGGCGTATCACGAATACGAAGGCGTAGCTTTCCGTGATGAAGAAAAACCGCGTTTGCAAGCCGACATGGGCAGAGCAAATTTCCTCATGTTGCGCAATCACGGTTTGCTGGTCGCTGGTAAATCTATCGCTGATGCCTTCCTTTCCATGTACACCTTTGAGGCGACATGTCAGATTCAATTATCGGCACAAGCCGGTGGCGAGTTGACGCAAGTCAATCCATTGATCGTCAAAGACGTGGCAGAAGCCATGCGGGTACAAACTGGCGGGCTTGGCGGCGCATTTGTCTGGCCATCATTGATCCGCAAATTGGATCGTACGGATGAAAGTTATAAGTTATGAGTGGGGCTGCGAAGTCAGCTTCCACATCCAAAGTCATCATCATTACTGGTAGCTCTGATGGCATTGGTGCAGAAGTTGCGAGGCAGCTTGCCAAAACTTATGGCAGCAAACTTGGTTTAGTACTGGCTGCGCGCAGTGAGGCTATGTTAGATGCGGTCGCGGCAGAATGTCAGCATCTTGGCAGTGCAACGCTGGTGGTAAAAACCGATGTCGGCGATCAGGCGCAATGCCAGCAATTGATACAGCGCACGGTTGATCACTTTGGCCGGATTGATGCGCTTATCAATAACGCGGGCAAATCTGCGCAAGCCTTGTTGTCCGATGTCAGCGATCTGGGCTGGTATGAAGAACTGTTCCGCATCAACCTGTGGGGCAGCATCTGGTGTACTCACGCCGCTTTGCCGCATATCAAAGCAAGCCGTGGCAATATCGTCGCCGTGTCATCTCTGGCTGGCTTAATGGGCATTCCGGGACGTACCGCCTATTGCACCAGCAAATTTGCGATGAATGGTTTTTTTGAAAGCTTACGTCTAGAAGTTAAGAACGCAGGCGTCGCAGTCACCATCGCCTATCCGGGCATAGTCGCCACCCAAATCCGTTACCGCGGCTATAACGCAGCCGGTGTGGCGGCAGGTAGCAGCGGCTTAAAGGA
The DNA here is from genome assembly GCF_040544435.1 of Undibacterium sp. GrIS 1.2. NCBI lineage: Bacteria > Pseudomonadati > Pseudomonadota > Betaproteobacteria > Burkholderiales > Oxalobacteraceae > Undibacterium > Undibacterium sp. GrIS 1.2. Next base: position 122,338 of record NZ_JBEONP010000005.1, on the reverse strand, counting down.
AGACGATGCGATGTCGGTAGAAGAATGTGCCAGTCTGATCATCGCAGGGATGGAGCAAAGACAGCGCGACGTCGTCATGTCGGGCAAAGGCAAGTTGCTACGCTGGCTAAAACTGATTGCACCAGGTCTGGTCGAGAAGATGGCGATGGCGGCGTTAAAGGATGAGGTCAGACCGCATTAAAAATATAACATCAACTTTTTGCTGATATGATTGCTGAATAAGTAGCCAGGCAGATCACAGTTTGCCTGGCTTTTTTATTGGGTAGATAGACAGCTAATTTGTTTTTACGTAAGCTAGTGACGTAGCGCGCAACTACTTTATTCAGCACACACTATTGCCAAGACCCGGAAACCGAATGTTCATCATCTCAATTACTTATACCAAATCCATTGCTGAAGTCGATGTTCTCATGACGCCGCATCGCGACTATCTGAAAAGCTATTTTGACAGCGGCGTATTTGTATTGGCTGGCCGCAAAGTACCGCGCAGTGGCGGCGTGATTTTAGCAAATAGCATGGACCGCGCAAAGATCGAAACCATCGTCCAGGAAGATCCGTTTTTTACTGGTGATGTGGCGAGTTTTGAGATTATAGAATTTGTCCCGTCGATGACGGCTGAGATAGTTGCTGACTTATTACCTGCTGATAAAAGCGAATAAAGCTTGATGTAGTAATCATTTTTTTTACGGTTGTTTTACATCCAAGCTCCCCATTTTCATCTATTTATTCTGTGTGAGCTGTTTTGTAGAAGATGACGCTGGACTGTTATCTCAGCCCCTCAGATAATAGTTTTTTATGTGGGCTAGATACGGTCGCTGGCATCGAAAAATATTTTTTTGCCCACAAGTTCTTTTTTACTGAAGCGTTAAATGAAAATTTATACCGGCCATTCACGTGCTTTGTGATTTATTTTCCGGTGTCTGGCTTCCATTCGGCGGCTAATTGTTTGGCCTCGTCGATTTGCGCTTTGCTCATTTTTTTCTCCGCATATTGGCGGTACATCGCGGCAGCGTCGTATTCCCCTGCCAGGCTAAACCATTTATACGCCTCAACACTATTTTGTGGAACGCCATTCCCTTTGAGGTAGAGCAAGCCAAGCTGGTATTGGGCGCTGGCATTGCCCTGGTCTGCTGCCAGTTGTAAATAATATTTGGCTTGCCGAAAATCCTGGCGAGTACCAATCCCGCTAGCTAACATCGTGCCCAGACTGTATTGCGCATCGGCATAGCCTGCTTCCGCTGCTTTTTTATACCATTGCATCGCCTTGGCATAGTCTTGCACCACGCCCAGACCTTTGGCATACATACGCCCCAAATTGACTTGTGCCCGCACATTGTCTTGCTGCGCGGCTTGCTGGTAGAGCGACATCGCTTTGGCATAATCACGCTGCACGCCTTCGCCATTAACATACATCAAGCCCAGATTGAATTGCGCATTCGCATTGCCTTGCTCCGCCGCTTTACCAAATGCGGCAACTGCAGCTGGGTAGTTTTGATCTTCATAAAAACTAACGCCATTTTCAAAATCACCAGCCATGACCGACTGGGCAGACACGGCAGACAGGATGAAAGCGCAGAGCAAAAGGGGGCGGAAAACATTCATCGGAGGCTCGCTATCGGCATACGTAGTTGCAGGAAAAAATCAATTCTATTCACCATAATCCGCGGCCATGCTGCTGTCAACTTCTGGCTGCTTAGCAGCAGTATCAACGCGGGAATGTACTATGGTTAAATAATATACTCCTATACAGTATTTTTAATTATCCATATAAAGTCTTGACAATAGAGCATATTTATCAATTTATGAGGGGAGTATATGGTTTTGAATCAGGTTTCAGCGTAATTTACTTCTTGATTTTCACCGGGCGCTGCCAGTTCTCTAGCGTGATTTGTCTTGCACGTGAGATCGTCAATTTACCTTCTGGCGCATCCTTGGTCAGCGTGGTGCCAGCAGCCAGGGTTGCGCCTTTGCCGACGCGGACTGGTGCGACCAGTTGGCTGTCGCTACCGATAAAAGCATCGTCCTCAATTATCGTGCGGGATTTATTCACGCCATCGTAATTGCAGGTGATCGTACCGGCACCGATGTTGACGCGGCTGCCGATGGTGGCATCGCCAATATACGCAAGGTGATTGGCCTTGCTGTGCGCGGCAACCTGACTATTTTTGATCTCGACAAAATTACCCACATGGACATCTTCGGCCAGCGTCGTACCGGGGCGCAGGCGTGCATACGGGCCGATGTGCGATTGCGCGCCGACTGTCGCATCTTCAATATGGCAGAACGGTTTGATCACCGTACCGGCCGCAATATGCGCATCTTTAATCACACAATGCGCTGCGATTTGTACGCCGTCTTCCAGCGTGACTTTGCCTTCAAACACGCAGCCGACATCAATCGTCACGTCGCGTCCGCACGTCAGGCTGCCACGGATATCAATACGAGTCGGGTCGAACAAAGTGACACCTTGCTCCAATAATTTTTGCGCCAGATTACGCTGATAGATGCGTTCTAATTCCGCCAGCTGCACTTTGCTATTTACGCCCAGGGTTTCCCACACGGCGTCGGGTTGTGCTGACACGACGGGTACGCCATCTGCGACTGCACGCGCGACGATATCGGTCAGGTAGTATTCACCTTGCGCGTTGTTGTTCGATAGCGTGGTCAGCCATTGTTTTAGCTGTGCAGTCGGTGCGATGATAATACCGGTATTGATTTCGGTTATGGCTTTCTCGGCTTCGCTGGCATCTTTTTGCTCGACGATACGCACAATCTTGCCACCCTCCCGCACGATACGACCAAGACCTGTCGGGTCGTCCATGTCCGCCGTCAAAATCGCCAGCTTATCGCTACCCGCCGCCGCAATCAGTCGCTGCAAACTAGCACTTGTTGTCAGCGGTACGTCGCCATACAACACTAGGGTCGGTACTTTCTCATCCAGCACTGGTGCGGCCTGTGCCACGGCATGTCCGGTACCAAGCTGCGGTTCTTGTTTGGCAAACTGTAAATCGGGTGCACCAATCAAGCTCGGTACCTGATCGCCGCCATGACCATAAATCACGCAAATATTATGCATGCCAGCATCAGTGGCAAGACTGCGCGCCGTATCAATCACATGCGATAACAAGGGTTTGCCAGCCAGTGGATGCAAGACTTTAGGCAAAGCAGATTGCATACGTTTACCCATACCGGCAGCGAGAATAACGACGTTCATGGAGAATCCTGTTAGATGATTTTTTGATGTTGAAATTTTATCATGGGGTGCCTAAATATCTAAACGACTTAGCGTCAGGTAATCAAAAAGCAGGATGCTTTTTCTTTCTTGAACACATGCTATAGAGTTTGCTCTTCGTATTTGAAACCACTAGCCCAAAACAAAAAGGAGCAAGCCGCTAAGACGACTTGCTCCTTTTTCAGTTTAATTGGTAACTATCCATCTACAATTAAATCAGCAACCAGTTTCCTTTAAAGACAATCGGTCCGGTCGGTTTCTCAGGATTGCCTGAACCACCTTTAGGCTCCAGTGTTACTGCCAGCAGTGGCACATTATCGCTGTTCATATTGTCGGGCATAGGCAGCGTAATATTGCCGTTGTCTGCGACCAGTCCCAGTGATTTAACCGTCCCGGCTTTGCTGACTGCCCATAATTCCAAACTCTTATCTGCCGCAATATTTTGTGCTTTGACGATATGCACGATCAATTGCTTTTGTTTGATATCGCCAGTGATCACGGCAATCGGTTCGGATTTGTCATTGGACAATGTTGCGACATAGCTATTGGTCGGCGGCAGGGTTTGGTCGACTTGTTTGCTCAACAAGACGGATACCATGACCAGCGCCATCGCAGTGGAGAACATGCCCAAGCCACGCCAGAAGGCGAGGTCTTCGCGAAGATTGCGCCAGAACGCCCAACGGTCGGCACTTTGATTCAGTCCTAGACGTTTTTCCAGACTTTGCCAGACGCTATTGGCTGGTTGTGCAGTTTTGGCAAATTCTGCCATTGGTAGCAGATTGCCCTCCCACTGGCGCACCACTTGCTGTAATTGTGCGTCGCGGTTGAGCCAGCCTTCAAAGCGTCGACGTGCGCCGCCGCGTAAGGTACCAAGTACGTATTCAGCCGCTAGTTTTTGCTGCAAGTTGGGCTTATTTTGGATATTCATACTATCTCCATTTTGCCAAGGCAGGTGCGTAGCTTATCCAGCCCGCGCCGTATCCAGGTCTTGACAGTGCCCATCGGTAGTTTCATTTGTTCGGCTACTTCGCTATGTGACAGATCGTGAAAAAACGCCAACGCCATTGCCTGACGATGCAAACCTTCCAGACGTGACATACACGACGCCGGTGCTTTGGCATCCTGAGTCATTTCCAGTGACTGTATCGGGGTGAGATCGCCGCTCTCTAGCGCGTGTACGACATCCATATCAAAGTTATCCGCGTCAATTTCTACATCATGGTCGAGTCTGCGCAACAGATCAAAAGCGCGGTTACGCACAATGGTCGTCATCCAGGTCATCGGCGCGGCCAAACTGGCCTGATAGCTGGCGGCATTGTTCCAAATGTTGACAAAACTCTCTTGCAACACTTCTTCCGCCAGTTCGCGCTTAACTAATATACGCAGCGCGAAGCCAAACAGTTTCGGAGAAGTTGCATCATAAAGCGATCTAAACGCAATTGCGTCTTTTCGCGCGACGCCGGCGAGCCAGATATGCAGCTGGCCAGCGTCCATTTTGGATGTTTTTTGCAATTGGATATCCGTTTCGTATCTTGTTGTTACAAGGTGTTTCGAGGCGAAATAGCGCGTTCTAGAATAAGTGCCCAAATCATACGATAAGGGAAATGATTTTGCTGAAACTCTTCACAGTCGAATCGCATTATTCTTCTATTCGCAACAATCTATTGCTTATAGTCACCTTTATTGATTGATCTGGGTTGTATAGACTTGCTTCATCGATGAGCACGACACCGCAGCAACAGAAACAAACAGTGCGCGACTCACCGAGGCAGAAGAGATCAAATGTATCCCAAGCCTAGAGTCATCAACCTAATCATCTATCTTATTTGGAGAATTAAAATGAATGCGAAACAATTAATTGCTGCTGTTGCCCTGATCGCTACTGGTGTTACAACTGGTTCTGTTGCTTTCGCAGCGGATAACCAAGTTGGTGGCGAAGCGTATGTCAGTTTCCCTATTCCAAGCATGACAAAAACTAAGACGGACACTGTAAGCAACGGTAAAACCCGTGCAGAAGTTGTCGCAGAACTGAGCCAGGCACGTGCTGCTGGTTTGCCAGTCGGCGGCGAAGCATATGTCTCTTTTGCACCAGCAAAAACACAGCGCCCAGTAGTTGAAGCGACACAGATTTCTCAAAACAAATAAGTCGTTTTTTCTCCGACATGAACGCCGTCCTTGTGACGGCGTTTTTTTGTTTTGCGTAAGGGGATTGATATGAAGATGTTATTTAAGAAAGAAACTATCCGGCACGCTTACTAAGATGCGAACTTAATATCAGCATACTATGTCGTAGTTGTTATCTGAATGTTTGCTTTTTTGTTCTTAGCTAAGGAATATCCATGCCACAAGATGAAGTTGACGAGTTGGAATACGTAGGATTTTGGGCGCGGGTTGGTGCTTGTATAGTTGATTCTTTACTTTTAGCCGTCGTGATATACCCGATCCTGATTGCGATTTATGGCTGGGCCTATGTCAGTCCGGCAAGTTCTGGTCTTGGCGCCGATACATTCTCGTTGGCACGGGGGCCTGCCGATTTTTTAATGTCTTGGATTTTTCCAGCGATTGCGGTGATTGTGTTTTGGATAAAGCGCCAGTCGACGCCGGGCAAAGATGCTATTTCTGCCAAGATTGTAGATGCCAAAACTGGTAAAGAGCCGACTAAAACGCAATTGATTATTCGCTATCTTGGCTATTACGTGTCGACTATCCCCCTGGGACTGGGTTTACTCTGGGTCGCCTTTGATCCGCGCAAGCAAGGCTGGCATGACAAATTAGCAGGTACGGTGGTGGTCCGGCGGAAAAATAGAATTCAAAAAGTGGTTTTTGAAGCTTAAGTCACACAGCGAGTGCATAGTGCTAATTCCGGCGATGCGGGCATCGCCGGGCAGCAGAGCAGATAAATACAGATAGGCGCAGAAAAGACAGAGCGACTAGTCTTCCATCCCCAGATTGAAAGAAATCACATTCTTCGATGGCGTTGCGCAGGGTTCGTCATCAAAGGCAATATCGCCGTTGGCATTCGCTACGCCATCGATTTTTAAATCTGTAAAGCTAAACAAATTTTTATCCATCAAGTGCGATGGCACCACCGTGGTCAGTGACGAAAATATACTTTCTACTCGACCAGGATTAGTCTTTTCCCAGCCACGCAACATATTTTTGATTTGCTTACGCTGCAGATTTTCTTGCGAACCGCAGAGGTCGCAAGGAATAATCGGGAATTGCTTGACCTGAGCGTAGCGTTCTGAATCCTCTTCCTTCACATAAGCCAGCGGACGAATCACAATATGTTTCCCATCGTCGGATTGCAATTTTGCGGGCATGCCTTTGAGTTTGCCACCGAAAAACATGTTCAGAAAAAAGGTTTCTAAAATATCGTCGCGATGGTGACCGAGAGCGATTTTAGTCGCGCCCAGTTCATCTGCAACCCGATACAAAATGCCACGACGCAGGCGGGAGCATAGCGAGCAGGTGGTTTTGCCTTCCGGGATCAGGCGCTTGACGATGCTGTAGGTATCTTGATTTTCGATGTGATACGGGACGCCCAGTTTCTCCAGATACGCAGGCAAAATATGCTCGGGAAAGTTAGGTTGCTTCTGATCGAGATTGACGGCGATGATCTCAAAATTGATCGGTGCGCGTTCACGCAGCGTCATTAAAATGTCCAGCATGGCATAACTATCTTTGCCGCCGGACAGGCAGACCATGACCTTGTCGCCTTCTTCTATCATATTAAAATCACCGATCGCCTGACCAACCTGGCGGCACAGGCGCTTGTGCAGCTTATTATTTTCGTAAGTGATTTTTTCTTGCGACTTTTGGCTAACTGGTGTCTGCACTGGCATCGCGCCGGTAATAGATAAATCAGACAAATCAGACAAATCGGCAAAACTGGTTTCTTGTACTTGCATGATGGCGCTTAAATGTCGGTTTTAATTTGAAATACTTCTACGCCCACACCTTCGCAATCGGGGTAGACATCAGGCTTCATGGTCGAGACCCGGACTGCGCGCACGCGAGGATGTGCCAGCATACTTTTGGTGACATCGTCACACAAGGTTTCTTGTAAATGAACGTGCCCTTGTGCCATGCGTTGTGCGATGGTTTCGCGGATAAAATCATAATCTACTACTTCGTCCAGATGATCTGCGGATGGTGTAGAGAGCGCCAGCGGAATATATAAATCTACATTGATGATCACGCGTTGCTCGCCTTTTTTCTCAAAATCGTGCACCCCGATATTGATCATGACTTCGTAATTACGCAAAAATAAACGCCGACAATCGGCGAGTTGTGGATAGTGGAGGACAGATAGCATGATGGGGTCAGTTCAATGTAATGGAATTATGGAATTATGGAATTGTAAAACTACAGTAGGTCGAATACGGGTAAGGAATAAGATCGTTATTTAGGTGTCGCCGAGGTCGCTAAAAACATAATGTCACGTGCAGACGGCAGCAAATGCTGGCCGCCATCCACCATGATGGTCGTGCCGGTAATCGCAGGCATGTCGGCGACAAAGCAAATCGTATTGGCGATATCCTCAGGTGTACTAGAGCGACCCAGCGGCGTGACTTGATGTGCTTGCGCAAAATCTTCGGCAGTCTGGTGGCCGGACACCATCGTAATCCCGGGCGATACGCCAACCACGCGCACCTTGGGTGCGAGTGCCTGTGCCAAGGTCGTTGTGGCACATTGCAAGGCTGCTTTGGATAGGGTGTACGACAAAAAATCAGGATTCAGATTTTGCAGCTTTTGGTCCAGCAAATTAATCACGCAGCTTTGTTGCCCATCCGGCGTGGCTGCATGTAAAGCCCGTGATAACAAAAGCGGAGCTAACAAATTGGCATGCATATGTTTATCTAAACGCAGTTTGGAGACATCGCTAATACTATCCTCTTCAAATAGCGAGGCGTTATTTACAACGCATTGCACGCTGCCAAAGGCCGCGATGACTCTGGGTAGCAGCTCTTTGACGGAAGTTTCATTCGCCAGATCACAATGCAAGGCAATTGAGCGTCTGCCCATGGCCTTGATCTCCGCCACTACATCAAGCGCTTCTTCTTCTGAGCGACCATAATGTACCGCAACATCCCAGCCACGCTGCGCCAAAGTCAGCGCAATGGTGCGACCGATGCGTTTGGCGGCGCCGGTGACCAAGACCACTCGTGTCAAACCATCTTGCGTCAAACCTGATGGCGAATTGATGGCCGTTTCTGTCTTGGTAGCTGAAGCGGATGCGGTATCAGATGCTGAAGGAGCGGCTGAACCAGCGGCTGTAATGGTAATTGTCATGGCGATACTTTCTTACTCGGCTGATTCTTTTTAATCTTAAATTTCACCTTGAAGGCGACGATTTTTATACAATGCGGCTATGCGACTATCTCACTCCACACGACAGCAACTTACATTACCTGCACCCGGCGCCGATGCCCAGGCGGCCTCTGAGGCTTTACAGCAGCACATTATTCAACAGATTGACGCAAATGCAGGCTGGATCTCGTTTGCTCGCTATATGGAACTGGCTTTGTATGCGCCGGATCTGGGTTATTACAGCGGTGGTGCGGCAAAACTAGGCAAAGACGGCGATTTTACAACCGCGCCAGAAATGTCAGCGCTATTTGGTGCGACCTTGGCGCAACTGGCGGCCTCTTTATTAGCGCAAACCAGCGCGCAAGTGATGGAATTCGGGGCGGGTACCGGGAGACTGGCGTTTGACTTCTTGTCAGAATGTCAGGCTGCTGGGATTGCCGTTGAGCGCTATTTTATCGTGGAATTGTCCGGCGAGCTAAGAGCAAGACAAGAAGACCTGCTGAAAAATTTCCCGCAGGTGCAATGGTTGCAACAAATGCCCGAAGCTTTTTGTGGTGTTGTACTGGGTAACGAGGTACTGGACGCTATGCCAGTGCATTTGGTGGTGAAGACAGAACGGGGCTGGCGCGAAGTCGGTGTGAGCCTACGCAATCAAGCTGAGCCTGAGCACACCGCGGCAGAGAGCACGATCAAGCAAGGCTCGGAGTTGATTTTTTCTGACCGCGAGTTGGATGCACAATTACAGTCGCAGCTGCTGGCACAAATCCCCGGCGCTGATCAGCTTCCGCTGGGATACATGACGGAACTCCATCCGGTTGCCGTAGGCTTTATGCGCAGCCTGGCTGCAATGCTGAAAAAGGGGGGCGAACTCAGCGGCAAAGGCGCGCTCGCCATTCTGATTGATTATGGATTTCCTGCGCATGAATACTATCTGGATCAACGTACGCAGGGCACGCTGATGTGTCACTATCGGCACCATGCGCATCCCGATCCATTTTATTTGCCGGGTTTGCAAGATATTACGGCGCATGTGGATTTCACCAGCATGGCGCTGGCAGCGCAAGCAGGTGGGCTGGAATTGTTAGCTTATGTCAGCCAGGCGGGATTTTTGCTGGAAGCCGGCATCGGTGAATTGCTTATGCGAACCTCCGCCAGCGACCCCATGGCGTATTTGCCAAAAGCCAACGCTCTGCAAAAGCTGATTTCTCCTGCCGAGATGGGGGAGTTATTTAAAGTCTTGGTGGTTGGTGCGGGAGTAGAACTGGATGCCAGATTATTGCGACACGACCGTAGTCATCGATTATAGAGAGTCGATAAGGCGTACTTTAAGCAGAATGATGAAGTGATCTATACATATATACTCCCATTAAGTATATTTTAATCGTCCAATTAAAGTCTGGACAGTCAGCAGTATTTAGAAAAAAATTAGGGGAGTATATGATATTCATCGCCAATTTAGCCGTATTTTCTAGCCTCACTTCAGAGGCTTGGCAATGATACGCTGGGTACTCACGATTTTTATCGCATTGATCGTCTTTAGCGCCTTATTACCTTGGTTAGAAAAACTGGGGATAGGGCGTTTGCCTGGCGATGTCCGCTTTAAATTGTTTGGTCGGGTTTTCTCTCTGCCATTTGCCTCGACCATTATTTTGTCCTTGGTCGTGCTCTTGTTGGCGCGCTTCCTCAAATAAGCTGATACGTCTGACCGTTAGTTGCTTATTTACTTAGTCACTCATCTAGCGCCTGAGTTCGCAACTGAGTTAGCCGCCATAAACCAGTTGAATGTGGTTTTAGCGTGAAGCTAGCTTGAAAATTGCCCAAAGCCATTTTGGATAGGTTAAAGTTTTAGACATTGAGACCGTCAATTTAAAGACATTGCGCCCGAGCAACGAAGTTTGGTTGCAGCTAAGTTTGAAACTGAGGTTGAAACTAAAGCTAAAACTAAAATTCAAGCGAAATCCAAGTTGCAGGCGGCAAGTCAGCATCCCGATAAAAATAACGAATACCTAAGGTGTCCATGAGCGATTTAGCTGAAATAAGAGCATTGCTCATTGAGCCGCATGCAGGCATGCGGGTCAGTTTGCACAATATGCTGAATTTATGCGGCATAACTAAAATTGAACATGCTTTGACCGCTGGTACAGCGATCCGTACTATCCAATCCAAAGTGTTTGATCTGATTTTATGTGAATACGATCTTGGCGTAGGCCAGGATGGTCAGCAATTATTAGAAGACGTGCGCCACCACAAACTGACACCGCTTTCTACCATCTTTATTATGGTTACGGCCGAGCGTGCTTACGCCAAAGTGGTTAGTGCGGCAGAGCTGGCACCTTCCGATTATCTATTAAAACCCTTCACCGCCGACATGCTGCTAGAGCGTGTGATCAAGGCAATCGAAAAACGTAAAGCGTTTGTCGAAATCTTCGCTCTGATGGAGCAAGGTGCTTTGGTCGAAGCGATTACCGCCTGCCATCACGGCGAGCGAGATTATCCCAAATACGTCGTTGACTTCATGCGCTGGCGTGCCGAGTTGCATGTCGTTCTGGGCGAAGCCGCCGAGGCAGAGGCGCTCTACACTGCTTTGTTTGAAATGAAAGCCGTGGCCTGGGCCAAACTCGGTCTAGCCAAAACTCTATTTATGCAAGGGCGCTTTGAAGAGGCCGAAGATATTCTCAAAACGCTGGTTGCTGAGAATAACAAATACATGGACGCCTACGACTGGCTGGCTAAAACTCACGAAGCGATCGGCGAGTTGCCCGAGGCACAGACAGTGCTGGAAACCGCCATCGAAGTATCACCCCACGCAGTACGTCGCTTGCGTCGCCTGGGTGAAATCGCCCTAGAAACAGGGGATATAGAAACTGCCGAAGCCACTTTTAAAAAAGTCGTCGCCAAAGCCAAATTCTCAGAATTCCGTGACCCCGAGGACCATGTCAAATTAGTGGATGCCTTAGTCAAAAAAGGCGATAACGAGCAAGCAAAATCGGTCATCCGCGACATGGAAAAAAACATGGTCGGGCTGAAAAAGACTGCAGCCTGCCGTGCGATTTCTACGGCTAAAATCCATGCCGCTACGGGTGATGCGCGCCTCGGTGACGAGTTGGGCGCAGCAGTTGCCGCCAGCCGCGAAAATATAGGCTTGTCGACCAATCTGAAATTAGGTTTAGCCAAAAGCTGTCTGGAAAATGATCAAGAGGGTGAGGCCACTGAGGTCATTCTTGACGTGATGCGTAATGCCACTAACCAAAAAATGATGACCCGCGCGATCGGGGTATTTGAGAGCGTAGGCAAAGGACATCTGGCAAAAGAGTTGGCACAGCAAAGTCAAAAAGAAGTCATGGATTTGGTAGCGCAAGGTGTGCAAAAAGCCAAGCAAGGTGATTTCCGCGGCTCGGTAGAATTACTCACAACCGCCGCTCGTAAATCGCCAGATAATCCGCAAGTCGTGATGAACGCGGCTTTGGCAGCGCTGAAGTGTCTGGAGAATCTGGGTTGGGACAATCAGATCGGGGAGCAGGCCAAACATCTAATCGAATCTGCGCGTCGCCTGGACCCGATGAACCCGCGACTCAAAGCGATTCAGGGTTTGTATGATGAGCTTCAAAAGAAATATGGTATTACCGCAGTAAGAAAAGTGAAATAGATACATAAATTAAGAACAAAAAGAGAAGCAAAGTAGGACGCATTGAGTTTGGCGTAGTAATCAAATTACGCATAATCAAAGCAAAACAAAGCACAACCAAAGCACGATCTAAAACGAGCAAGCCAATCGCCAGCGTACCTACTTATTGTTATCTATGCCTATCGATACCTCCGTTAATTTAGAGCAGAATGCGCCAGAAATTGCGCGTGATCGCTTGCTCAGAAAAATTGCAGAAGATGCTACTTTGCCGACCTTGGGGGCAGTCGTATCCAAGGTGGTGGAGATCACGTCTTCTGGCGAAGATTCGATCGCCAAGCTGGCACATTTTGTTTTGGCTGACGTAGCACTGACGCAAAAAATATTGCGTTTGTCAAACACCATTCACTACCGCACCCGGGCTACCGCCCCAGTCACTACGATTTCAAGAGCGATTTTTTTGCTCGGGTTTGACACGGTAAAAACCGGTGCATTGGCGATGTTGCTGGTGGATTGTTTTAAAGATAAAAAACATGCGCAAAGTGTCCGCAAAGAGCTAGTACATGCGCTTTGCGCCAGTATCGTCGGACGTGAACTGGCGCAGCGTAGTCATTATCAAGATGCAGAAGAAGCCGCTGTTGCTGCTTTGTTTAAAAATATTGGACGGGTTCTAGTCGCCTCGTTTGATCATGTTTTATATGGACGTATACAGGCCATGCAGACAAGCGGGCAGGCGAATGCTGCCGATGCCTCCAGCTTGTTGTTAGGTTGCAGTTATGACCGTTTTGGCGAGATGGCATTGCAGGATTGGAAAATTCCCGACACCATTATTCAATCGCTGGGGGCATTACCCGCCGGTGAACAAAAAAAAGCCGGCCATCGCAACGAGTGGCTTAAGCAAGTCGCCACCTTTAGCGATGGCGTAGCGAGTCTGGTACTCACCACAGGCACAGATAATCTGAGCGTACGCTGCAAACCTTTACTGCAAAAATTTGGCAAAGTATTAGAGCTGGATCAAATTAAGCTGGAAGAAATGCTGGCGCGAGTGACGCAAGAAACCAGACAACTAGCAGAGAGTATGGACATCGCTCTTCCAGCTGCTGGCGATACCGACGAAATGCTCTCTGCAGACGGCGAATTCCCTAGCGAATTTTTGCTAAAAAGTTTTAATGCAGATCAAATGCAGCAGGCTGAACGCTACGCTAGCGGCAAGCCACGCAATGCGCGTGACCTCTTGCTGGCAGGGGTACAAGACGTCACGCAAATGCTAGCTTCTGATCAAATCAAACTCAATGACATGATATTGCTGGTGCTGGAGACCTTGTACAGCAGCATGGGTTTTCGCTTCGCCACGGTTTGTTTGCGAGACCCGTCCAGTTCCAGCTTTATGGCACGTGTGTCAGTTGGCGAACTGTATGCAGAGCGACAGCGAGGTTTTGTATTCCCGATGAAAGTAGAGCAAGATGTGTTTCATTTGGCCATGACCAATAATGCGGATTTGATGATCTCTGATGCGACCGCTCCGAAGATACAAAAACTGCTCCCAAGCTGGCATCGTGCGCTGTTACCAGATGCTCTGAGCTTTATCGTACTACCGCTCGTCATCCAGAAAAAATCATTGGGATTTTTTTATGCAGACCGTGCAATCGCGGCAGAAGAGGGCGTCCCTCCTGACGAAACTGCATTGATTAAAACCTTAAAGAGTCAATTATTAGCCGCCATGATGCGTGGCTAAGTAAAGCCAGTCCAATAGCAAATAAGTAAGCATAAAAATTTTATTTCTCTTATTTTGTGATGCGCTTGTCCTCGAATTTCTTCCACAGATTAAAATAGACCCCCAGCAAACTTGCTGCCTGGCTTATTCGCTCTTGCTCAAAATACTTACGGACTCATCATGACGTTTACCCTCTGGCTTACCTTTTTTTTCGCAGCCTGCCTGATTGCGATTTCCCCAGGCTCTGGTGCCGTACTCTCGATGGCGCATGGCTTAAATTATGGCGTTAAAAAAACGAGCGGCACCATCATGGGCTTGCAAGCCGGTTTGCTATTGGTGTTTACGATTGCCGGTGCTGGCGTAGGATCTATCTTGATGGCGTCCGAATTTGCTTTCAGCGCTGTCAAAATCATCGGTGCCTTGTATTTGATTTATTTAGGCATTAGCCAATGGCGTGCCAAAGTCGATGTCAGTGCTAATGAAGGTGCTTTGGCATCGCAAGCATCGACGGCACCGGATTTGCGTAAGCGATTTTTAATTGGATTTTTGACCAATGCCACGAACCCAAAAGGGATCATTTTTATGGTGGCGGTGTTGCCGCAATTTATTAGCCACGACGCGCCCTTGTTGCCGCAGCTGTTGATATTAGGGATGACGATGTGCGCTGTAGATTTGGTGGTGATGCATAGCTATGCATGGGCAGCGTCATCGATGCAACGCTATTTCCGCGATCCACGTTTAGTGAAAAAGCAGAATCGCTTTTTCGGCGGGATTTTAATGGCGATTGGCGCGGCGTTATTTTTTGTTAAGCGCAGTCCGGGTACTTAAATTGCGACTCAATTCACTTCAGTTTGCGACTGATTGATATAGACAATAAATTATATACTCTAGGTAGGTATATATTAGTTGTCCATACAATCCTTGGGCAATGAAGCATATTTTAATAAAATAAAGGGGAGTATATTAAATAATCCCCTTATTCCCCTCAATACACACACGCGATTTCGCTCAGCTTAGTCCAGCGGAATTTCTTGCTTCTTCGCCAGCGCATCAATGTCTTGCCAGATACTCATTTGATTCAGCAAACGCGTTGCCGGATCAAGCATGGCATTGAGATTGAAAAAACGTTCCAGCGCGGTGTCATCAAAATTACTGGTTTGCGAGAAATTGGTACGCTTGTATTGCTGTTTAAATGCCAGTAATAAATCACCGGGCGTATCTTTGTGCCAATACTGCATCAAGCCGCCGACCATCAATGCGCTGTCGGTTGTTTGCTCCAGCATCTTAGGGTTACGTGAACTGCCCACATCCCGATAATCTAGCAAGCGCGGAAAATAGAAGCGTTTGACCCAGCTTGCCGGAATGCCGCCATCGCGGGTAATCGCGACACTACGCCAGAGCTTCCAGCTCTTTTCCGCATTGTCGGCTTCAATAAATTGTTGATCGGCATGCAGTACGCAGGCTTCACCCAACTCGATTTCTAACACCACTGGCAAACCGGCTTGCACGGCGATGTCTTCCAGTTCTGGCATCTTCGGTTTTTCTCCGCGTGCTTCTTGCAATGCCTGGATAAAGGTGCCCAGCGTTGCTTCATGCGCCGCATGCAATTCACTGGTGGTTTGACGGAAGGCGATGCAGGCGGCGAAGTAGGCCATTAGTTCGCCGACGTAAATGCCGTTCTCGACATGAGCCTGTTCAGCTCCGGTATGCAAGCCTTGGCGAGCGCTACCAGCGTGAATGCCGTTACGCAAAATCGGATACAGCTGGGTGGAGACAGTGCCGTATTTGACCAGTGTTCCTGCGGGTAAGCTAAATGTCGTCATGTCGATCTGATCTACTCTAAAAATTCAAAAAAATTGATTGCCGAGTCCCGTCAATACGACGATACCCAGAACTGCAAAAATAGCGGCGGCGATCCAACGTACCAGCTTGAACGGAAAGTTTGGCGAGGCGACTTTACCAAGGAACACCGCAGGCACATCGGCTATCAACATACCCAAGGTACTACCCGCAACGACCAGACCTAGATTGCTGTATTTAGCAGCTAAGGCGACGGTTGCAAGTTGCGTTTTGTCGCCGATTTCTGCCAGAAAAAATGTAATGCAGGTCACTATAAAAACACCGTAACGACCCTCGGTAACGGTATTCTCTTCCATCTCGTCTGGCTTCAGCGTCCAGGCCGCAATTGCCAGAAACGATAAGCCCAATGCCCAGCGCAAAATGGTAGGGGAGACGTGGCTGGCAACCCATTGCCCTAACAAACCAGCCAGAGCATGATTCGCCAATGTTGCGACTAAAATCCCTAAAATAATGGGGATGGGTTTCTTATAGCGAGCGGCCAGAAGCAGCGCGAGTAATTGAGTTTTGTCGCCAATTTCACCAATGGTGATGGCAAGGGCAGAGACGAAGAAAGCTTCCATGAGATGTGCGGATCAGGCGAGATAAAAACCAATGATAAATGCACCTCTCGCCCAATCCCAGGTAAGTAAGGTGCATATATCAAAGGTCTTGCCCAATCTTTGTAAATACGGGTTAGCTGATGCTGCTAATGCTGAACTAATAATTCAACTAACAGTTCAATCAATAACCAAGCTCATGCTCGTACTTACTAAGGCCAAACGCACCATGACGGTTGTCAAGTATGTTGATGCGTTTTCTTCTGCGTTGATAAGCAAATTGCTGAAAAAACGCTGAAGCAGGCTACTCCCCAATGAAATAAGTTGTGGATTATACAGCATACGATTTCTGTCAAACTCAGGACGCATCCCAACCGCTTTTATGCGCCGCCTCACGCGCTTCCTTGTCGCGGTTAAACATTTCTTCCAGCTCATCCCGCGCTTGTTTGGCAATCGATACGACTTGCTGTTGATCTTTGTAGTGCGGATAAACTGCATGGATCGTTTTAATATTGTGCGAGCGGAAGCGCATCGCTGTTTGCCGTGCCTGATACACGCCAAAACCAAGATGCTCCAGCACTTGCCGACCTAATTGCAATGATGCCTCAAAGGTTTCCCGTTCAAAAATTGTTACGCCTCTGTCCATTAGCTGGTAACAATGCCCGACATTACGGGCTCTGGCAATAATACTCAGATTGGGGAAATGCTCTTTGGCGATATCAACCAATGCCAGACTATCTTCCACGTCATCAATCGCAATCACCAGGACTTTGGCTTTATCGGCACCCGCCGACAGCAACAAATCGGCGCGAGTGGCGTCACCGTAAAAAATTTTAAAACCAAATTTGCGTAGTAATTCGATTTGGTCAGGATCGTGATCCAGAACAGTGGACGTAATCCGGTTGGCATACAGCAAACGGCCGATGATTTGTCCAAAGCGTCCAAATCCGGCAATGATGACCGGATTATCTTGTGAGGTGATTTCGTCGTCCGGTGGTTTTGACAAGTTGCGTAGATGCGGTTCTATCCACTTATCGTAAATCACGAGCAATAGCGGCGTCGCCACCATCGACAAGGCAACCACGACGACCAGTAGGGCGGAGGTTTCAGCGGAAAATACCTTGGCGCTAGTCGCGGTGGCAAACACGACAAATGCAAATTCGCCACCTTGTGCTAACAAAAAAGTGAACAGGGAGCGTTGAACTTTGGGAATCGAGAAGCGCACACTGAGGAAGTACAGCACCGACATTTTCAGGAATAAAAATACCAAGACCAGACCGATAATTTGTAGCGGCTTGGTTAAAAATAATCCAAAATCGACAGACATACCTACGGCAATAAAAAACAAACCAAGTAACAAGCCTTTAAATGGCTCCAGATCGCTTTCGAGCGCATGCCGGTACTCAGATTCTGCCAGCAACACGCCCGCTAAAAAAGTGCCAAGTGCCATCGACATATTGACTGATTCCATCAGCAAGGCAATCGAGATCACCAGGAGTAAAGCAAAGGCAGTGAAGATTTCGCGCATCCCGGTTTTGGCGATAATGCGCATGATGGGTCTGATTAGATAGCGACCACCGACGATCAGAGCAGCGATGACACCGATGACTTTGAGGCCGCCTAACCAGCCTTCGGTTTCGCCCTGCGCATCTGCGACTCCCAGCAAGGGAATCAGTGCAATCATCGGAATCGCTGCAATGTCTTGAAACAAAAGAATAGAAAAGCTAGCGCTACCAGCGGGAGTCGTCATTAAATTACGTTCTTCCAGCGTTGCCAGCGCAATGGCGGTGGATGACAGTGATAAACCCAGTGACGCGATCAGTGCAGTTCGCCAGTCGACACCAAATGCAAGACCGGCGAGGAATAAAGCACCGGCGCAGCCAATCACTTGTGCTCCGCCCCAGCCGAAGATGGGACGTCGCATTGCCCATAATCGCTTCGGCTCTAATTCAAGCCCAATGACAAATAACAGTAGCACCACGCCGAATTCTGAAAAGTGCAAAATGACCTGTACATCTTCAATCAACCGAAAGCCCCACGGACCGATCGCCATACCTGCCAGTAAATAACCCAGCACTGCACCTAAGCCTAAACGCTTCGCAATTGGTACGGCAATCACGGCTGCCAGCAGATAAATCAGTGCATTAAGTAACAAATTATTTTCCATCAAGGAGCCTCTTGCGCTGATGCGGGGTAATGAATTGGGTCCGATGGCGTCGTGATCTTCGGTATCCAATCAGGATAGGTATTCAACAAGTCGCGATATTCTTGGCAGTGCTGATTGACGGTAACCTCGTCTGCCTGATCAGCGCCAAACAGCAAATGCGGTTTGCACCAGTTCATTCCACATAGATGTGCAGTTTGTTGCAGTGGGGGTAAGAATAAGCCGAATTCATGGCGATGGGCTCCTTCCGCCTGATAATCTTGCTTGCCACCTCCGGTGGTGGTGGCAAGCAAAAAATCTTTAGCTTTTAACGCGGTGCCGTCGGTTCCATAAGCCCAGCCATATTCCAGCACGACATCCATCCACTGTTTAAGAAGAGCGGGTACGCTGTACCAATGGATTGGGAATTGGAAAATAATCAAATCGGCTTTTTCCAATAAAGATTTCTCATTTGCAACATCTATAAAAAAATCTGGATAACGATCGTATAGATTGTGTACATGGACATGAGGCAATGTCTTTGCGGCATCAATCATCCTTCGGTTGACGCGGGAGCGATGCAGCGCAGGATGGGCGCAAATCAATAAAATGGAGGGCGGGGGCATAATTTTGTTTGGGACAATGGAATTAGATTCGATGTTTAGATGCACAGATAGCAAAACATCCTAGCGTATTTTTACGCGGCTCTTTCTCTGATCATTTACTTATAAGTGTTTATTTTGCACAAGCCTAGTATTGTTTCCTGATAGTCAATAGTTCGCGTCGTGTATTCGACACAAAAGCAAAATTCAAAAGCTTTAAAACCAAACCAAGAGAAAAATCAGCCCGCATTCCAAAAAAGCTGTTGACAGTCGAATCGAACATCTCCATAATTCGGGGTTCCCTGCGGAGGGGTGGCCGAGTGGTTAAAGGCGACAGACTGTAAATCTGTTCTCTCTGAGTACGCTGGTTCGAATCCAGCCCCCTCCACCACAGGAAAAAATTACCGTACGTGAATTGTGCGGCTGAAGTGGTGGCCCCTGCGGGTGTAGCTCAATGGTAGAGCTGAAGCCTTCCAAGCTTATGACGAGGGTTCGATTCCCTTCACCCGCTCCAGTTTTGTATTTTTGTGCAGCATAAATGCTGCGCAAAGCAAGCTGCCCTTGTAGCTCAGTGGTAGAGCACTCCCTTGGTAAGGGAGAGGCCACGTGTTCGATCCACGTCAAGGGCACCATGTTTCTGTGTTGTTTTCAAATCTAAAAGTTGTCGGGCGTGTGCCTGAGCATTCTCATCAAAATCGTTAGGAGTCTAAAATGGCAAAAGGTAAGTTTGAGCGCACCAAGCCGCACGTCAACGTAGGCACAATTGGTCACGTAGATCACGGTAAAACCACATTGACGGCAGCGATCGCGACAGTATTGTCCAAAAAGTTTGGCGGCGAAGCCAAAGCCTACGATCAAATTGACGCAGCGCCAGAAGAAAAAGCACGCGGCATCACGATCAACACAGCCCACGTAGAATACGAAACAGCCAATCGTCACTACGCCCACGTAGACTGCCCAGGCCATGCTGATTATGTTAAAAACATGATCACCGGCGCAGCACAAATGGACGGCGCGATCTTAGTTTGCTCCGCAGCAGACGGCCCAATGCCACAAACTCGTGAGCACATCCTGTTGGCGCGCCAAGTTGGTGTTCCTTATATCATCGTATTCCTGAACAAATGCGACATGGTTGATGACGCTGAATTGTTAGAGCTCGTTGAAATGGAAGTACGTGAATTACTGTCCAAATACGAATTCCCAGGCGACGACCTGCCAATCATCCAAGGTTCCGCGAAATTGGCGCTCGAAGGCGACAAAGGTCCACTGGGCGAAGAAGCCATCATGAAACTCGCTGATGCACTAGACAGCTACATCCCAACACCAGAACGCGCTGTTGACGGCGCTTTCCTGTTGCCAGTAGAAGACGTCTTCTCCATCTCCGGTCGCGGCACCGTAGTAACAGGCCGTATCGAACGCGGTATCGTTAAAGTTGGTGAATCATTAGAAATTATCGGCATCAGCGACACTGCAGTTACGACTTGCACCGGCGTTGAAATGTTCCGCAAATTGCTCGACCAAGGTCAAGCAGGCGACAACGTTGGTGTATTGTTGCGCGGCACTAAGCGTGAAGACGTACAACGCGGTCAAGTGTTAGCAAAGCCAGGTTCTATTAAGCCACATGCCCACTTCACAGGTGAAATCTACGTCTTGTCCAAAGACGAAGGTGGTCGTCACACACCATTCTTCAACAACTACCGTCCACAGTTCTACTTCCGCACAACGGACGTAACTGGCTCGATCGAGTTGCCGAAGGATAAAGAAATGGTCATGCCAGGTGACAACGTCTCTATCACAGTCAAGCTGATCAACCCGATAGCGATGGAAGAAGGCTTGCGCTTCGCGATTCGTGAAGGTGGTCGTACAGTTGGCGCTGGTGTTGTTGCTAAAATCTTGGCCGATTAATTCAGTCAGAGTTTGTAGAAGTTTTTGAGTTGATTTCGAAGTAAATATAGCGGCTTGCCAAGGCCGCTATATTCGTCAAGTCGTTCTAAGTTGTAGGGGTGTAGCTCAATTGGCAGAGCGTCGGTCTCCAAAACCGAAGGTTGTAGGTTCGATTCCTACCGCCCCTGCCACCATCAAAGCCACAAGGCGCCGAAAGTAAATAAAGTATGTCTAACCAATCCGTACAAACTGTAAGCACAACGAATGATAAATATAAAATCATTCTGGCGATTGTTGCTGCGGTTGCTGGTGTTGCTGCTTTTTATATCCTTGTGAATCAGCCGGGTTATATTCGTGCGGCAGCGTTAGTTGTTGGTTTATTGGTTGCTGTCGGATTGATCTGGTCGTCAGAAACCGGGCGTAACTTTGTTTCTTTTGCCAAAGAATCAGTGCGCGAAGTAAAAAAGGTTGTTTGGCCTACTCGTAAGGAGGCTGGTCAAATTACTGCAGTTGTATTTGGGTTTGTATTTGTAATGGCTCTTTTTCTCTGGGGCACTGATAAATTTCTCGAATTTCTATTGTTAGATGTAGTTCTTGGATGGAAATCATAATGACTGAGCACATTCAGGAAGATCAAGATGGTGCAGAACCTAATGTTTCTGTGCCTAAAAGTGCTAAAAGATGGTACGTAGTTCATGCTTATTCTGGTATGGAAAAAAGCGTACAGCGCGCCTTGATGGAGCGCATTGAGCGTGCAGAAATGCAAGATAAATTCGGACAGATTCTGGTTCCTACCGAAGAAGTTATTGAAGTAAAGAACGGTAAAAAAGCAGTAACAGAGCGCCGCTTATTTCCAAGTTATGTTTTCGTTGAGATGGAAATGACGGACGATACTTGGCATTTGGTCAAAAATACCAGCAAGGTTACAGGTTTTATAGGTGGAAAATCAAATAAGCCTGCGCCTATCCCTCAGCGTGAGGTTGATAAGATTTTGCAGCAAATGCAAGACGGTGTTGAGAAGCCAAGGCCAAAAATATTGTATGAAGTGGGTGAAGTTGTTCGAATTAAAGATGGTCCATTTACTGACTTCAACGGCAATGTTGAAGAAGTAAACTACGAGAAATCGAAAGTTCGAGTCACTGTTACGATTTTCGGGCGAGCAACTCCAGTAGAGCTGGATTTTGGTCAGGTAGAAAAAGTGTAAAGAATTAACGTCATTCAGTACGGTAAGTTAGTAATAATTTAAAAACTGAAAAGCAGTAAACAGAGGAGCCCATCACTGCATTTACTGCTATGCCGGGCGCTACTACTCAACTAATGAAGGAGCCATCATGGCAAAGAAAATTATTGGTTTTATCAAGCTGCAAGTGCCAGCTGGTAAAGCAAACCCATCCCCGCCAATCGGACCAGCTTTGGGTCAACGTGGTTTGAACATTATGGAATTCTGCAAGGCGTTTAACGCCCAGACCCAAGGTGTAGAGCCAGGTATGCCGATTCCTGTTGTGATCACTGCATTTGCTGATAAGTCTTTCACTTTCGTGATGAAGACGCCTCCAGCAACGTATATGATCAAAAAAGCAGCTGGCATCACTAAAGGTTCAGCGAAGCCTCATACTGATAAGGTTGGTAGCATCACACGTAAGCAAGCAGAAGAAATCGCGACAACAAAACGCGCTGATTTGACTGCCGCTGATATGGACGCAGCAGTGCGCACTATCGCGGGTTCTGCGCGCTCCATGGGTATCACGGTAGAGGGACTGTAATGGCTAAGTTATCCAAAAAAGCAAAATTGCTCAAAACCAAAGTTGATCGTTTAAAAGTTTACTCTTTTGATAATGCGGTAACTTTGATCAAAGAATGCGCAACAGCAAAGTTCAATGAATCCATCGACGTTTCGATCCAACTTGGTGTTGATCCAAAGAAATCAGATCAAGTAGTTCGTGGTTCAGTTGTATTGCCTTCCGGCACTGGTAAAACAGTCCGCGTTGCGGTATTTGCTCAAGGTGCTAAGGCTGAAGAAGCAAAAGCTGCAGGCGCTGATATCGTTGGTATGGAAGATTTGGCTGAGCGTATTAAAGCAGGCGATATGCCGTTCGACATCGTTATTGCATCTCCAGATACCATGCGTATCGTTGGTACTTTAGGTCAGATTTTAGGTCCACGTGGTTTAATGCCTAATCCAAAAGTTGGTACTGTGACTCCAGACGTTGCGACAGCAGTTAAAAATGCAAAGGCAGGTCAAGTTCAATACCGTACAGATAAAGCAGGTATTATCCATTCAACTATCGGTCGTAAATCTTTCGCTGATGGTGATCTGAAGGCAAACTTGGTAGCTTTAGTTGAAGCATTGAATAAAGCGAAGCCAGCTTCCAGCAAGGGTGTTTATCTGCGTAAGATTTCTCTGTCATCCACAATGGGTGCTGGTGTACGCGTTGACCATAGCAATCTGGCAGGTTAATCAAGAATTAAGTCCGTACATTGATAAAGATGTACGGCCAATCTTTGGGCTGGCTAATAAATTTTAATTAGTCAGAGTGTCAAAGACCGTTGGGCTTAATTTATTTCTAATAAGTTAAGTTAAATCGCAAGAGAGTAATCTCAAGTACCCAACGCAGATGGTGTACCCGGATAAGTTTTGTAGTTACATACTGTTAATCCAGTAAAACTCCTAACTTCGGACGCCGTGTTCGAAACGATATGAGGGAGACACATCATCCTGATGTGAAGACTGAGTATCATAATTGGAGGTTGACCGTGAGTCTCAATCTGAATGATAAAAAAGCCGTCGTCGCTGAAGTCTCTGCAAAAGTAGCAACTGCTCAGACTATCGTCGTAGCTGAATATCGTGGTATCCAGGTCGGTCATTTGACGCAATTACGTGCTAATGCGCGTGCTCAAGGTGTGTACATGCGAGTATTGAAAAATACACTTGCACGTCGTGCTGTTGAGGGAACTGTGTTTGCAAGCCTCGCTTCTGAAATGACTGGTCCGTTGATCTATGCGATCTCGGAAGATGCTGTTGCAGCTGCAAAAGTTGTTCAAGATTTTGCAAAAAGCAATGACAAACTAGTCGTAAAGGCAGGCAACTATGCTGGTAAATCGCTAGATAAAGCTGGCGTTATGGCATTGGCAAGCATTCCTGCTCGTGAAGTGTTGTTGGCGCAAGTGTTAGGTATGATGCAGGCTCCTGTATCTAGCTTCGCACGCGCTTTGGCCGCTCTCGCAGCAAAGAAAGAATCTGATTCACCTGCAGCACCAGTAGCAGAAGTTACTGAAGCCGTTGCTGAATAAGATTTTTCGTCAAATACTGAATTAATGTAATTTATAAATTGGAGTTTCAAATGGCAATTAGCAAAGACGATATCCTGGAAGCCGTAGGCGCGATGTCCGTAATGGACTTGAACGACTTGGTTAAGGCATTCGAAGAAAAATTTGGCGTATCTGCTGCTGCAATGTCTTCTGGTCCAGCCGCTGGCCCAGCTGCTGCTGTAGAAGAGCAAACAGAATTCAACGTGGTTCTGACTGAAGTTGGCGCAAATAAAGTTGGCGTAATTAAAGCAGTTCGTGAATTGACAGGTTTGGGCTTGAAAGAAGCCAAAGACGTAGTTGATGGCGCACCGAAAACAGTTAAAGAAGCTGTTTCTAAAGCCGATGCTGAAGCTGCTAAGAAGAAATTGGAAGATGCTGGCGCGAAAGCAGAAATTAAGTAATTTTGTAATAATAAGGCAGATCTTGGGATTTGCCTAAGTCAAAGACAGGAATCTTCTCGAAAGAGAAGGTTCCTCTTTGGCTTCTTTGTCGTTGTAATGATGTTGTTTAGATAATGTCGTTTCAGTTGTATTTTTTTTGTTCTGGAAATTCATAAGGTTAAGGGCTGAGACTTGAGGTTTCTTTTTGTAATTGTTACACCAATTATGTTTTGAATCCTGAATTCTCCATCCTTCCTTGTCACTAACGGAGTGTCCATGCACTACTCATTTACTGAGAAGAAGCGCATTCGTAAGTCTTTCGCGAAACGCGCTAACGTTCACAACGTTCCGTTCCTGCTGGCGACCCAGCTCGAGTCATATTTAGGTTTTTTACAGGCAGACAAAACAGCGTCTGCTCGTAAAAATGAGGGCTTGCAGTCAGCCTTCACCTCAATATTTCCGATCGTGTCGCATAACGGGTTCGCACGTCTTGAATTTCTATCCTATGTTTTAGGTGATCCTGCTTTTGACGTCAAGGAATGTCAACAGCGTGGTCTTACTTTTGCATCTCCTTTACGTGCCAAGGTACGTTTGGTAATTCTTGATAAAGAATCGCCAACTAAACCAGTTGTTAAAGAAATGAAAGAGCAAGAAGTCTATATGGGTGAATTGCCACTCATGACGACTACTGGCTCTTTCGTCATCAACGGTACTGAGCGGGTTATCGTTTCTCAGTTGCACCGTTCCCCTGGCGTGTTCTTTGAGCATGACAGAGGTAAGACTCACTCATCAGGTAAATTATTATTTTCGGCAAGGATTATTCCTTACCGTGGATCATGGTTAGATTTTGAGTTCGATCCTAAAGATATTTTGTTCTTCCGCATCGATCGTCGTCGCAAGATGCCGGTCACCATCTTGTTGCGTGCTATTGGCATGAACAACGAGCAGATACTGGCAAACTTCTTCGTATTTGATAACTTCACTTTGCATAATGACGGCGCTGAAATGGAATTCGTTTCTGAGCGTTTGCGTGGCGAGGTTGCACGTTTCGATATCTCTGATAAAGCCGGTAAAGTCATTGTCGCCAAAGATAAACGTATCAATGCTAAGCATGTACGTGAGATCGATGTTGCTGGCATTAAGCATATATCGGTTCCAGAAGATTATCTGTTGGGTCGCGTATTAGCTAAAAATATCGTCGATGGCGATACTGGTGAGGTGATTGCTAATGCAAATGATGAATTGACAGAAGAATTGATGGGTCGCTTGCGCGACGCGAAGGTTGGAACTATCCAGACTTTGTACACCAACGATTTGGATCAAGGTTCTTATATTTCCCAGACTTTGCGTGCTGACGATACAGCGGATCAGATGGCTGCTCGCGTCGCAATTTATCGTATGATGCGCCCAGGCGAACCGCCAACAGAAGATTCAGTCGAAGCCCTGTTCAATGGCTTGTTCTACAGCGAAGATCGTTACGATTTATCCGCTGTCGGTCGTATGAAGTTCAACCGCCGTATCGGTCGTGATGAGCTGACTGGCGCGATGACTTTGTCAAACGAAGACGTATTGGCAGTGATTAAGATTTTGGTGGAACTGCGCAATGGTCGCGGTGAAGTCGACGATATTGATCACTTGGGTAATCGTCGTGTTCGTTGTGTTGGCGAGTTGGCTGAAAACCAATTCCGTGCTGGTCTGGTGCGTGTTGAGCGCGCGGTCAAAGAGCGTCTGGGTCAGGCTGAAGCCGACAACCTGATGCCGCATGACTTGATCAATTCCAAGCCTATCTCTGCTGCAATTCGTGAGTTTTTTGGTTCTTCACAACTGTCTCAGTTTATGGATCAAACCAACCCATTGTCTGAGATCACGCACAAGCGCCGTATCTCTGCACTTGGACCTGGTGGTTTGACACGTGAACGTGCAGGTTTTGAAGTGCGTGACGTTCATCCAACTCATTATGGCCGCGTTTGCCCTATCGAGACTCCAGAGGGACCAAACATTGGTTTGATCAACTCACTGGCCTTGTATGCTCGTTTGAATGAATATGGTTTCCTAGAGACGCCATATCGTAAAGTGGTTGACAGTAAAATCACGCAACAAATTGACTACTTGTCCGCGATTGAAGAAGGTCGTTACATTATTGCTCAGGCGAATGCGACGATTGACGGTGCTGGCACATTAGTCGATGAATTGGTGTCTGCTCGTGAAGCGGGTGAAACGATTCTAGTTTCTCCAGAGCGTATCCAGTACATGGACGTCGCAACAGGTCAGGTAGTTTCTGTCGCAGCATCTTTGATTCCTTTCCTAGAACACGATGATGCAAACCGCGCCTTGATGGGTGCCAACATGCAGCGTCAAGCAGTTCCTTGTTTGCGCCCTGAAAAAGCATTTGTTGGTACAGGTATCGAACGTACTGTCGCAGTCGATTCTGGTACAACAGTACAAGCATTGCGTGGCGGTAAAGTCGATTACATCGATGCGGGTCGTATCGTTATTCGTGTGAATGATGCTGAAGCACAAGCTGGTGAAGTCGGTGTAGACATCTACAACTTGATCAAGTACACACGTTCTAACCAAAATACCAATATCAACCAACGTCCTATCGTTAAAGTCGGCGATATGGTTGCGAAGGGTGACGTTTTGGCTGACGGTGCCTCCACCGATCTGGGTGAATTGGCTCTCGGTCAAAACATGCTGGTTGCATTTATGCCATGGAATGGTTATAACTTTGAAGATTCGATTCTGATCTCTGAAAAAGTAGTAGCTGATGATCGTTACACATCGATTCATATCGAAGAGTTATCTGTTGTTGCTCGTGATACCAAGTTAGGTGCAGAGGAAATCACTCGTGATATCTCTAATCTTGCTGAGAATCAATTAGCACGCCTTGATGAAGCGGGTATTGTTTATATCGGCGCTGAAGTGACAGCTGGCGATACTTTAGTTGGTAAAGTAACACCAAAAGGTGAAACACAACTGACTCCTGAAGAGAAGCTGCTGCGTGCGATTTTCGGTGAAAAAGCATCAGATGTTAAAGACACCTCCCTGCGTGTGCCGTCTGGCATGGTCGGTACTGTTATTGACGTTCAAGTGTTCACTCGTGAAGGTATCCAACGCGACAAACGTGCTCAACAAATTATTGATGATGAGCTGAAACGCTATCGTCTTGATTTGAATGATCAGTTACGTATTGTAGAAGGTGATGCTTTCGAACGTCTGGAACGTATGTTGATTGGTAAAGTCGCTAATGGCGGCCCGGCTAAATTGGCAAAAGGCAGCAAGATTACTAAGGAATACTTAGCTGATCTGGATAAATATCACTGGTTTGATATTCGGCCGGCAGATGATGATGCGGCTAAAGCTTTGGAAGCGATTAAAGATTCCATCGCTGAAAAACGCCATCAGTTCGATCTGGCTTTCGAAGAAAAACGTACCAAGCTGACACAGGGCGATGAACTGCCACCTGGCGTACAAAAAATGGTCAAGGTTTACCTGGCTGTTAAACGTCGCCTGCAACCTGGTGACAAGATGGCGGGTCGCCACGGTAACAAAGGTGTGGTATCTCGTATCGTTCCTATCGAAGACATGCCATACATGGCTGACGGTACTCCAGCCGACATCGTGTTGAACCCGTTGGGTGTTCCATCACGGATGAACGTTGGTCAGGTTCTGGAAGTGCATTTGGGTTGGGCAGCTAAAGGTTTGGGTCTGCGTATCGGTGAAATGTTAAAAGCCAAAGTGAAGATCGAAGAGCTACGTGGCTTCTTGAAACAGATTTATAACGAATCTGGCAAAAAAGAAGACATCGATGGTTTTTCTGATTCCGATATTTTGGAATTGACAAGTAACCTGAAAAACGGTGTTCCTTTTGCAACACCGGTGTTCGATGGTGCGCATGAAGGCGAAATTCGTCGCATGCTTGATTTGGCTTATCCTGACCATATCGCTAAGCAACTCGGTATGACACCTTCGAAGAACCAAGTGACTTTGTATGATGGTCGCACTGGTGAAGCATTTGAACGTAGCGTGACAGTTGGTTATATGCACGTACTTAAATTGCACCATTTGGTTGATGACAAGATGCATGCCCGCTCTACTGGCCCTTACTCTCTGGTTACTCAGCAGCCACTCGGCGGTAAAGCGCAGTTCGGTGGTCAGCGTTTCGGTGAGATGGAAGTTTGGGCTTTGGAAGCGTACGGCGCATCGTATGTCTTGCAAGAGATGTTGACAGTGAAGTCGGATGACGTGAATGGCCGTACCAAAGTGTACGAAAATCTCGTCAAGGGCGATCACGTGATTGATGCCGGTATGCCGGAATCCTTCAACGTGTTGGTCAAAGAAATTCGCTCCCTCGGTATCGATATCGATCTCTCACGGGATTAAGCGACAACTAGCAGTATTAGCCGTCTCTGAGCAAAAACTTAGAGACGGCATTAGTATCTATAGCCGTTTAGAATTTTTTGTTCCCGGTATTGGCGGAACCTAACTAAAACCTAGGCTCTCCCGTTGATGCGAACAGGGTTTAAGCAAAAAACTCTTGTACCATCCAGCACTAGCGTTTACCTCACTGGAGTGACACACATGAAAGCACTGCTCGATCTATTCAAGCAAGTTCAGCCTAACGAACAATTCGACGCGATCAAAATTGGTCTCGCGTCTCCCGAGAAAATCCGTTCGTGGTCCTACGGCGAAGTAAAAAAGCCGGAAACCATCAACTATCGTACTTTTAAACCAGAGCGCGATGGTTTGTTTTGCGCCAAAATTTTTGGCCCTATCAAAGATTACGAATGCCTGTGCGGTAAGTACAAGCGTTTGAAGCATCGCGGTGTTATCTGCGAAAAATGCGGTGTAGAAGTTACTTTGGCTAAAGTGCGTCGTGAGCGCATGGGTCATATTGAGTTGGCTTCTCCAACTGCACACATCTGGTTCCTGAAGTCACTGCCATCCCGTTTGGGTATGGTACTGGATATGACTTTGCGGGATATCGAACGTGTTTTGTATTTTGAAGCTTATGTTGTGACCGACCCTGGTATGACTCCGCTGAAAAAATGCCAGATCATGTCGGAAGATGATTACGCTGCTAAGTATGAAGAGCATGGTGATGAGTTCACGGCGTTCATGGGTGCCGAAGGTATCCGTGAATTGCTGCGTTCTATCGACATCGACCGTGATGCAGAGACTTTGCGTGTTGAACTGAAAGAATCAAAATCTGAAGCCAAGATCAAGAAGTACGCCAAGCGTCTGAAAGTACTCGAAGCATTCCAACGTTCTGGTATCAAGCCAGACTGGATGATCATGGAAGTACTGCCAGTATTGCCGCCAGAATTGCGTCCGTTGGTACCGTTGGATGGCGGTCGTTTTGCGACTTCCGATCTGAACGATTTATATCGTCGCGTCATTAACCGTAATAATCGTCTGAAGCGCCTGATGGAATTGCGCGCACCAGAAATCATTACCCGCAATGAAAAGCGTATGTTGCAAGAAGCCGTCGACTCATTGTTAGACAATGGTCGTCGCGGTAAAGCAATGACAGGCGCGAATAAGCGTCCGCTGAAATCATTGGCTGAAATGATCAAAGGTAAGGGCGGCCGTTTCCGTCAAAACTTGTTGGGTAAGCGCGTCGATTATTCTGGCCGTTCAGTCATCGTGGTTGGTCCACAACTGAAATTGCATCAGTGCGGTTTGCCTAAGTTGATGGCGTTGGAATTGTTCAAACCTTTCATTTTCAATAAATTGGAATTGATGGGTCTGGCAACAACGATCAAAGCAGCAAAGAAATTAGTGGAGATTCAAGAGCCTGTTGTTTGGGATATCTTGGAAGAAGTCATCCGTGAACATCCGATCATGTTGAACCGTGCGCCGACATTGCACCGTTTGGGTATTCAGGCGTTTGAGCCAGTGTTGATTGAAGGTAAAGCGATCCAGTTGCATCCACTGGTCTGCGCCGCATTCAATGCCGACTTTGACGGCGATCAAATGGCGGTTCACGTTCCTTTGTCGATCGAAGCACAAATGGAAGCCCGCACACTGATGCTGGCATCCAACAATATTCTGTTCCCGTCTAACGGCGAACCGTCTATCGTACCTTCGCAAGATATCGTATTGGGCCTGTACTACGCTTCCCGTGAAAAAATTAACGGTAAGGGCGAGGGCATGATGTTCCCTGATGTTTCAGAAGCGATCCGCGCCTGGGACAACAAGGAAGTCGAACTTAGCACACGTATCACCGTGCGTATTACAGAATTTCCAAAAGATCTGGAAACGGGTGAATTCGTTAAAACGATCAAACGTTACGAAACCACGGTTGGTCGCGCAATTTTGTCAGAAATTTTGCCAAAAGGTTTGCCGTTCACCGTACTTAATCGTGCGTTAAAGAAAAAAGAAATCTCCAAACTGATCGATACGTCTTTCCGTAAGTGCGGTCTGCGCGCAACGGTCGTATTTGCTGATCAATT
The DNA here is from genome assembly GCF_040544435.1 of Undibacterium sp. GrIS 1.2. Lineage (NCBI taxonomy): Bacteria > Pseudomonadati > Pseudomonadota > Betaproteobacteria > Burkholderiales > Oxalobacteraceae > Undibacterium > Undibacterium sp. GrIS 1.2. Next base: position 91,288 of record NZ_JBEONP010000005.1, on the reverse strand, counting down.
GATGCAAATGGGTTTCCGCCTCGCGACACGCGCTGGTATTTCTATCTGTATCGATGATATGTTGGTACCGCCACAAAAAGTCACATTGATTGCAGCGGCTGAGCATGAAGTGAAACAGATCGAGCAGCAATATGCGTCTGGTCTGGTAACTGCTGGTGAGCGTTATAACAAGGTTGTCGATATCTGGGGCAAGACCGGTGATGAAGTCGGTAAAGCCATGATGGATCAACTCAAGGTAGAAGACGTTATTCGCCGCGATGGTACTAAAGGTACGCAGGAATCTTTCAACGCCATTTATATGATGGCTGACTCCGGTGCGCGTGGTTCTGCTGCGCAGATTCGTCAGTTAGCAGGTATGCGCGGACTGATGGCGAAACCGGATGGTTCTATTATTGAAACACCGATCACCGCGAACTTCCGCGAAGGTCTGAACGTGTTGCAATACTTTATTTCCACTCACGGTGCACGTAAAGGTCTGGCCGATACCGCTTTGAAGACAGCGAACTCCGGTTACCTGACACGTCGTCTGGTTGACGTTACCCAAGATCTGGTCGTGATCGAAGATGATTGCGGTACAGCCAACGGTGCGTCAATGAAAGCGATTGTTGAAGGCGGTGAAGTCAACGTGCCTTTGCGTGACCTGATTTTGGGTCGTGTTGCAGCTAATGATATCGTCAATCCAGAAACACAAGCCAATTTGTACGACGCAGGTACCTTGTTGGATGAAAACGCTGTAGAAGAGATCGAACGTCTGGGTATCGACGAAGTCAAGGTACGTACGCCACTGACATGCGACACACGCTACGGTTTGTGCGCAATGTGTTACGGCCGTGACCTCGGTCGTGGTTCTATGGTCAATGCGGGAGAAGCAGTTGGTGTTATCGCTGCTCAGTCGATTGGTGAGCCAGGTACTCAGTTGACAATGCGCACCTTCCACATCGGTGGTGCCGCATCTCGTGCAGCGATTGCGTCTTCTGTTGAAGCTAAGTCCAACGGTACGATTCGTTTCACCGTCACCATGCGTTATGTGACTAATGGTAAGGGCGACCAGATTGTGATTTCCCGTTCTGGCGAAGTCTTGATCACGGATGACCACGGTCGCGAGCGCGAACGTCATAAAGTACCTTACGGTGCAACATTGATCGTTAAAGATGGTATGGTCATCAAAGCTGGTACAGCATTGGCGACTTGGGACCCACTGACACGTCCTATCATTACTGAATACACCGGTACTGTGAAGTTTGAAAACGTCGAAGAAGGCGTTACCGTTGCCAGACAAGTCGATGATGTCACTGGTTTGTCTACACTGGTTGCAATCGATGCAAAACGTCGCGGTACTGCAGGCAAGGCTGTTCGTCCACAGGTCAAACTGTTGAACGAACAAGGTGAAGAAGTTAAGATCTCTGGTACCGAGCACGCAGTAACGATCGGCTTCCAAGTCGGTGCTCTGATTACGGTCAAAGATGGTCAGCAAGTTCACGTTGGTGAAGTATTGGCACGTATCCCGACTGAATCACAAAAGACTCGTGATATTACCGGTGGTCTGCCACGCGTTGCTGAGTTGTTTGAAGCACGTTCGCCAAAAGATGCAGGTATGTTGGCTGAAGTCACAGGTACAGTAGCTTTTGGTAAGGAAACCAAAGGTAAGCAACGTCTGGAAATCACCGACATGGACGGCGAGAAACACGAGTTCCTGATCACCAAAGACAAACAAGTCCTGGTACATGACGGTCAAGTTGTGAACAAAGGTGAGATGATTGTTGACGGCCCGGCCGATCCACAAGACATTCTGCGTTTGTTGGGTATCGAAGCGCTGGCACGTTACATCGTTGATGAAGTTCAGGACGTGTACCGTTTGCAAGGCGTTAAGATCAATGACAAGCACATTGAAGTGATCGTACGTCAGATGTTGCGTCGCGTTGTTGTGGTTAACCCAGGCGATGCAAACTACATCATCGGTGAGCAAGTTGAGCGTTCTGATTTGTTAGGTGAAAACGATAGAGTTGCTGCTGCTGGCGGTATCCCTGCGACATATGAAAATATCTTGCTCGGTATCACTAAAGCATCCTTGTCGACAGATTCTTTCATCTCGGCAGCGTCCTTCCAGGAAACTACACGTGTTCTGACAGAAGCAGCGATTATGGGCAAGAAAGATACCCTGCGCGGCCTGAAAGAAAACGTCATCGTGGGTCGTTTGATTCCTGCCGGTACAGGTTTGGCATTCCACCGCGCTCGCAAGTTGAAAGAAACTTGGGAAGCCGATGAACGCACAGCCTTGTTGCAAGCAGAAAAAGCAGCATTCGCGCCAATGCCAGAAACGGCAACAACGGATGCAGCCGACGGCGAAGCGTAATCTAATGCTAGGCATGCATCATTTGCAGGCAAGCTAAGGCAATGTAATTGCAAAAAACGGCACCGCAGCTAGTCTCCGGTGCCGTTTTTATTTTGTAAATTGTTTAGAAATTTGCATGCAAATGCGCCACGAGCAAGCCAGGCGAAGTTTGATATGAATACTTAATTATCTGTAAAATCTATCTAAGCTGTTAGTCGTAAATTTAATATACTGGTAATGAGTATTTTAAGTTGTCCTTATAAATCTTGGACAATCAGTCATTTTTATGAAAAATGAGGGGGAGTATATTGTTTTATTCAGAAAAACTCTTTCGCTTTTCTGGCTGTATTCGTCTATTTTTTTGATCGGTTTTTAAGCTCTGGCTCTTATTGACCAATAAAGCATTTTTTAAATCACGCAGTCCTATCCGTATGACAACAACAATCACAAGTACACCCGGTACACCCGGCACACTCAGCACATTCAGCCCATTAAGTACCAACCAGATTTTGCCTCTGCGCGATCAGTATGGCGTGCAGGTAGATGTTGAGGTCGTAGCTGAAACCGGCTCAACCAATGCTGATTTGATGGCGCGCTTAGGCGACTTGCAAGCGCCATTGCTTAGGATTGCAGAACGTCAGACAGCAGGTCGCGGACGTGCTGGTCGTGTCTGGCATTCAGCACCCGGCGGCGTGTTGACATTCTCTTTGGCGTGGCGTTTTAAACGTGGTGTACAAGCTGGCAGTGCACAAAGTTTATCTGGCTTGCCGTTAGCAGTTGGTACCGCAGTAGCAGAGGTTTTGTTGAGCCTGGGTGTGCCGGTGCAGTTGAAATGGCCAAATGACATACTCAAAGACAAAAAAAAGCTGGCCGGCATATTGATAGAAACCGCCAGCACCAATGACGACGCGATGTGGGCGGTGATCGGCATAGGCCTTAACTTGCGCGTGCCCGAGGCGCTGGAAGCCGAGATTGGGCAAGCCGTGGCCGATGCACCATGGCTGGCACAAATGGACAGAAACTTACTGATGGCGCATCTGCTTAATGCGCTGGCAAAGGCCTTAGAACAATTCCAGCAACACGGTTTTTCAGCCTTTGCCGCACGCTGGAATGCGCTGCATGCTTATGCGCAGCAAAATGTGTTGATACTGGATGGCGGTGAGCAACGGCATGCGGGGATCGCATTGGGCGTAGATGCAACGGGTTGTCTAGTATTACAAACCGAGCAAGGGCAGGTGACGGTCGTGGCAGGTGATGTATCCTTGCGTCCGGTTCCATAAAAAATACAGAACGTAAAGAGTGCTAGTCCTAAAAACCAAAGCAGCTGAACCAAGGCGTCTGAAACAAAATGCCACCACAAACAGTAGATTGAGGAAAACGCCTGCATGTTGCTATTAATCGACGCCGGAAATACCCGCATCAAATGGGCAGTGCTTGCCGAATCCGGTTTGACTGACTTGCCCTTGCGTGCGGTACCGGTATGGTTGCTGTTTGATTCTGTCAGTCACGCTGAGTCAGACCAATTACCTACTGCTTGGAAAGTGCTTGCAGCGCAGGGCATATTGATCAATCGTATTGTGATTTCTAATGTTGCTGGTAGTGACTTCAAAGCGACTTTAATCAATTATCTGGAGCAAGCGTTTTCGTTAGCAAGCTTCAAGCTCGTGCCCGAATTTTTTGCTTCGGCAGCACAAGTTGCCGGGGTTAAAAACGGCTATCGCAATCCAGCACAATTAGGTTGCGATCGTTTTACCACTGCCATTGCGGCGCATGCCTTGTATCCGCAGCAATCGCTCATTGTTGCCACATGCGGCACTGCGACGACCATAGATGCGCTGAGCGCCGATGGCGTGTTTCACGGCGGGATGATTTTGCCCGGTTTAAAACTAATGGCGCAGTCATTAGCAAAAAATACCGCGCAATTGCCCCAAGTTGCAGAGAGTATTTCGCTGATAAATTTATTCGCCGATAACACTGAGTCTGCGATAGTCAGCGGCTGCATTAATGCCCAGGTCGGTGCTTTAGAACGCGCCGTTGCACGCTGGCAGGCTTTACAAAATACGCCGGTGACTTGTCTCATTTCAGGCGGTGCTGCAACTTATCTTCTTCCTCATTTGACGCCGGATCTTGGCATTGCCTGTCAGCATGTGGATAATCTGGTGTTGACGGGTTTGGCCGTAGTTGCATCGATGCACACTACTGTCAACTCCAGCCAACCGCAGCTTTAGCAAGAGTAGTCAACCGTTAACAAGCTAAATACCGCATCCACCTCTAATCATGAATAAATTATGCTGAGATTTTTTTTCTGGAGCTTGCTAATACTGAATGCGTTTTTAATCGCCTTCAATCTAGGCTATCTTGGTAACTGGGACATGGATGCCCATGAGCCGCAAAGAATGGTTAAGCAACTGAACAGCGATCAGTTGCATGTAATCTCTGCCAGCCTGGCGCTGGCACCCGCGCAAGTGCCCGAGGAGCGAAAAAATGATGTGCAGGCTTGTCTGCAAATCGGTAATTTTTTACAAGCAGATGCAAGCAAGATTGAAGACAAACTAAAAACCTTGGCGCTCGGTGATCGTCAATCACGTATTAATGTGGTCGATGCAGATACCGTGACCTATATGGTATTTATTCCATCCCAAGGCAGCAAAGATGGTGCCGACAAAAAAGCCGGTGAATTACGTCGTCTTGGCATCACCGATTTTTTCATTGTGGTGGATCAATCAAATCTGCGATTTGGTATTTCACTCGGCGTATTTAAAACCGAAGATGCAGCCAAAGCGCATTTGAATAAACTCAGCAATAAAGGCGTACACAGCGCCCGCATTGGCGCACGTACCCTCACTACTAATAAATTTGCTTACCAATTACGTGCGCTCAGTGCAGAAGAAAAAGCCCGTTTTGATATCATCAAACTCGACTTTTCAGAGCAAGATGTACGCAACTGCCAATCCACGGCATATAGTAAAAATTAAGCAAAAACCAAGCAGAAACTAAGCTGATGAGGCACGCTCTTACCGGCTAATTAGTGGCGGTAAGAGTGTTGTGGGACTTGTGACGGAGCTGGCGCTAAAAACGTGAGGCTTGATTCGGTTCAAACTCACATTTCTGAGTACGAAATTCCACCCGCATTGCTAATCTCTAGCCTCTCTTCCAGCAATTTTTTATCGCCGCTCCGGAAATCCACAAACTCCAGACCGATGCGAAATAATTTTTGCGACAAGATGGTGTAATTCATGCGGCAACTAATTTCCAGAATCTTCTCTTTAGTGCCTGCATTCAGCGGCGGCAATGCCAATAGCAAAATCACTTTACCCTCATAAAAGACATTGTGATCGCAATGGATACTCAAACCTCCCAGCGATATCTCGTTGACGCGTCCATGGAAAGTCTTTTTGCCCATGCCACCTTCATACACAATCGCCATGCGCCATTTAACTAAATAACGTTTATAAATGCGATTGTTGGCCCGGGGCAGCCTGGTCGAAATAGAGATGGGAGCGAAGTTGGAGGGCGCGCTTGTCTGCCCACTTGATGGCTCACTTGATGAAGTATCCGCTGAAGCATCCGACAACGCATTCTTAGCCTCTTGCAGAGGCTCGCCATCCACGTTGTCCAGTTCGTCTTCGACAAGGTCTGACTGGTCTTGCGCAGGTTGGTCGCTATCTGGATTTTTCATAGGGGCGATCTATTAAAACTCGATATTAAAACTTGAGGTTAAAACCTAAATACGTCTTAGAAAGTTACCTAAAAATTATAAGCGCATTAACCATCCATTGTTACATTTGGGTTGTAACAGACAGTACAACTTCTGCCGTCTCTAACATGTCGTGTTGTTCTAATTCATGCATAAGTAGTTTGTGTCTGACTTAAGGATGGATTATGCTAAAACCGCCAACAGTTTTTTTCAATAATTCTGTGGCAACTCTAATAATATAACAGGAGACAATATGAAAGCATTCATCAAAATGTTGGTAGCGACCGTATTCGCCGGTTTATTTGCCATCTCATTTACCGGTACCGCCTTGGCTGTCGAGCACGGCAGCGCGCAAGAGGCAACCGATCTGGTGAAGAAGGTAATCGCCTATTACAAAGCTAATGGTAAAGAGAAAACATTTGCCGAGATCAATGATCCCAAAGGACAATTTCTGGTGAAAGATTTGTACATCTTTGCCGGCACGGTCAAAGGCGGTGGTCCGACGCTGGCACATGGCGCTAACCCTAAATTGATCGGTAAAAATTTAGGTGAGTTGAAAGATGTGGACGGCGTTTTTTTCGTCCGTAAAATGACGGAAGTCGCCGCCAGCAAAGAAGGTAAAGGCTGGGTTGACTACAAGTGGCCAAACCCGATCACCAAAGTCTTAGAGCAAAAAAGCACCTACGTAGAACGAGTCGACGATCTTTATTTCGCCTGTGGAATTTATAAAGGATAGTCCAATACTTCTGCGGCTTGTAGAAGGAAAACCTCTGCTAAGCCGCAGAACGATTGGACGATCCATTTGACTTTCTAAAAACCGTTTAATCTACTTGCTGTAGCAGGATGCGCTATGTGTACCGCGGTAATCCGTAGCAAACCGTAACGAACAGTATGCCGGTGCGCATGGCGCACCCTACTGATGATCAGATCTCATTAAAAAGTTTTTAGACGACTTCAATACCTAAAAACGTAGCTACAACAATCCCGGCAGCAATAAGTCACTAAAATTACGATACACCTGAGAGTTTTTTTCAAAAGAAGTTCATCATGCAACCCGTATTCCATTTCCAGCAAGGCAGTGTGCCTTTATTGATTTCTATGCCGCATGTCGGCACCAACATCCCGCCCGAAGTCAGCGCCCAGTTAGAGTCTGTGGCTTTTGATAAAGCCGATACCGACTGGCATTTGCCCTTGCTCTACAACATGGCACAAGACTTAGGCGCATCGGTAATCCATGCCGATTACTCGCGCTACGTGATTGATCTGAATCGTTCCCGCGATGACAGTAATCTGTACCCGGGGCTGGATACAACGGGCTTGTGCCCGGTCGATACCTTTACCAAACAAGCTTTATATCCCGCAGGTAAAACGCCCGATGCGGCAGAAGTGCAACGACGCATTGCGACTTACTGGCAGCCGTATCACGATCAATTGCAGCAAGAGCTGGACCGCTTGCGTGCGCAGTTTGGGACAGTGATTTTGTGGGATGCTCATTCGATTGCGTCGCAAGTCCCGCGGTTTTTTCAAGGCAAATTATCTGATCTGAATTTTGGTACCGCAGATCAAAGATCCTGTGATCCCGGTTTGCAGCAAGCGCTGATGCATTGCCTGCAAACGTCAGCAGAGGCGCAAACTTATAGTCATATATTTAATGGTCGCTTTAAAGGCGGTTACATCACCCGTAATTATGGTCAGCCGCATGATGGTGTCCATGCAGTGCAGCTAGAGATGAGCCAGTGCATCTACATGGATGAGCCAGCGCCATACGCCTATCGCCCCGATCTGGCGGCACAAGTGCAGCCATTACTGCGCCAGTTACTCACAACCTGCCTGGAATGGGCACAACAGCAATCGCACTTTCAATTAAAACCTCAGGCGAATCCGACTACTTCAACCAGCATGGTGCAGTCTTGAGTGCTACTTTATTTGCCCGCAATGCTTATCTTGCTGATGGTTGGGCCAAGAACGTCAGATTGAGTTGGGGTGCAGACGGTGATCTTACAGAAGTCATTTGTGATGCGACGCCTGACGCACACGAGGTACAGGAAGAATTTGTCCTGCCTGGTATGATCAATTTGCATTCTCATGCCTTCCAGCGTGCAATGGCGGGTATGACCGAAATCGCAGGCGAGGGACCTGATAGTTTCTGGACCTGGCGTGACCTGATGTATCGCATGGCGTTGCAAATCACGCCTGAACAGATGGAGGCGATTGCCGCCCAGCTGTATATGGAATGCCTGCGCCATGGGTATACCAGCGTGTGCGAATTTCACTATCTGCATCGCGCGCTTGACGGCGGGTTTTATGCCAACATGGCAGAGACCGCGCAACGCGTGATTGCTGCCGCACATACTACCGGCATGGGAATCAGTATGTTGCCGGTGCTATATAGCTTTGCCGATTTTGGTGACGTCCCGTTGCGGCATGATCAGCGTTGTTTCTCTACCAATACCGAGCAGATTTTGCAACTGATCAGTCAGTTAGAAACCGCGCGCAATGGTCAGGTTGAGGTCGGTGTGGCACCCCATTCGCTACGCGCTGCTAACGTGGCACAGATCAAGGAATTAGTGGCTGCTTTGCCAGCGAACAGGCCAATTCATATTCACATAGCTGAACAACAGAGAGAAGTCGATGCCTGTATTGCGCACAGCGGCAAACGACCAGTGCAGTTGTTGTTGGACACCCAGCAAGTCGATCATCGCTGGTGTCTGGTGCATGCCACCCATCTGGACAAAGCTGAGCTAGCAGCGGTTGCAGCCAGCAAGGCCGTCGCGGGTATCTGCACAACGACAGAGGGTAATTTGGGTGACGGATTTTTTGATCTGCCGGATTACATTGCTGCGCAAGGTCGCTTTGGCATCGGCAGCGATAGTCACGCTTCGCAAAGTCCCATCGAGGAATTGCGCTGGCTGGAATACGGTCAGCGGCTGCGGCTGCAAGGCCGCAATATCGCCAGTCAAGCTGGGCAGCGCCGCGTTGGTGATTTTTTATGGCATGCCAGTTTGCAAGGCGGAGCGCAGGCATCCGGTCGCCAGGTTGGCCAACTCGCGATTGGTAAACGGGCTGATATGTTAGTGCTGGATGATCAGCATCCTAATCTGCAAGGCTTGCCAGTGGCAGATTTACTCAATACCTGGATTTTTGCAGGCAACGATAATCTGGTGCGTGATGTGCGTGTTGGCGGTCGCCCGGTAGTGCAGCACCGACGGCATGTGGAGCAAGATCGTATTCAGGGTGGGTATGCCGATTGTATGCGGGTGTTGCGGCAGTCTTAAGGAGAAAATACAGGTGGGGTACGCTCATTAGTTCACCTGTTATTTATCTCAATAAATGATATTTATTTGGGAGTATGTTGATAAATAGGGGGGCTATTGTCCAAGTTTGTTCTGGACGATTAAAATATACTCAGTGCTAGTATTAATAATTCAATATTGATGCTTTGCTGATAGCGATTGCATTCCTGGAGTTGGCGCCGGGAATTTTATGGCGCCTTTTGTGGCAAGCACAGCGTGAAGTGCGCACCCGTGTCCAGACTGCTATGGATGCTGATGCGCCCACCTAGCACACCCGTTACCAGGTTGTAGACAATATAAAGTCCTAGTCCACTGCCGCCTTGTCCTAGCTTGGTCGTAAAAAATGGATCAAACAAATGCACCTGAGTTTCTGCCGTCATGCCATGTCCGTTATCTTGATAATCCAATATAATTTCTTCATTCAGCAATTGCGCTTTAATTGAAATATGTCCTTTTTCTATATGCTCAAATCCATGCAGTAAAGAGTTGGAAGTCAAATTAGTAATGATCTGTTCTATCGGGCCAGGGTAACTATCAAGTTGAATTTTTTCCGGGATATCGATCTCGACGACATGACTCGTGCGCTTTAGCATTGGCAGCAGTGTTGTCATCACTTCTTGCACTGTTGATTCCAGATCAAACGAACGGCGCCGGGCACTCGATTGATCCACTGCGACTTGCTTGAAATCAGAAATTAGCTTGGCGCTACGAATTGCATTGTGTTCTATCATCTTGCCAGCTTCATGCATGAGTGTGGCAGACTGTATTGCCTCACTTTTTCGTAATCCACCGCCATTGAGTTTATCTAAAAAGCTACTGGTTTCGTCTTTGAGGGTGGATGCGATTGTGACGATATTGCCGATCGGTGTATTCAGTTCATGAGCAATGCCTGCAACCAGATTCCCCAGCGCCGCGAGCTTTTCAGACTGGATTAAATGCTTCATCGCTTGCTGTAATTCTTCGGTGCGTTCTAGTACACGACTCTCCAGCGCAAGGTTTAATTGTTCTAATGCGATTTTGGTTTTTTCTAGTTCAGTAATATCTAAAATTGCACCGATCATTCCATCAACAATACCGAATTGGTTTTTATACACTGCACGGTGAAAGATCACATGTTTAACTTCATTAAAATAGTCGTCAAGGTGTAATTGGAAAACTTGTTTTTCATACTTCTGGTATAGCTCTTGATCTTTCTCCTCATACAGCTTGACTCGGTTCGGCTCTAGCCAGTCAGTCATTTTTTTATTAATAATTTTTTCACGGGTGAGTCCCGTCATCGTGATGAACGCGTCATTACAACCCAGATAGATACCATCTTTATTTTTATAGAAAATGGGGATTGGCATTGCGTCTAATAAGGCTTCGAGAAAATTCCGCTCTTTTAAAATCGCTTCTTCGGCAGCTTTACGTTCTGTGATATCAGTGATATTGCAACGGATGAGTCGTGTATTTTGCGGACTTGGCAGCCTCACCAGATGTAGCTCACATGGGAATTTTGTACCATCAGAGCGCACGCACTTCAATTCAAAACGAAGGTCTGGCCCAATCAATGATTCATTAAAATAGCCGACAATCGTACTCGTCAGATCCTTTCCGTCATTATCTTTAGTCGAGACGAGTTTGATCGGGCTAAGCTTTAGCAAATCTGCGTGCTGGTAGCGAAAAAGTTGTAGGGCATTACGATTGACATCGATAAAGCGATTCTTGTCAGCGTCTAAAACCAACATCGCCTCCGGCGCGTGATCTATCAGGGTTCTGTATGTCGCCTCGCTATTACGCAAGGCGATTTCAGCTAGTTTGCGCTCGGTCATATCGGTTAGCGTTTCTAAGGCGCCAATCATCTGACCATCTTCATCCAACAAAGGCACCGCGGTGAACTGTAGCCATTTTCCAGTATCACCAACAACGTCAATCAGCTTTAAAAAAGCTTCCGTTTCGATGCCACCGATCACGACTTTGCTGTGCAAAACTGGGTTCTTATAATGTGTTTGGATCTCATCCATCGTCGCATTATTCAGCACAAAGTCAGCCAGGCAAGGCCTTGGCTCAAGATAAAAACCTCGCCATGTGTGATCTGATCCGACAATCTCGTTCGCGTTGGTGTTTGTCATTTGCTCCAGCAAGGTGTTCCATTGCGTCACCTTATGGTTCTTATCAATAGTGAATAAGGCAATCGGTAGATTTTTATAGGTCCGCTGCATTTGTTGCTCTATGGCGTTAGCGCGGGCAACAGCGAGTTTGCGCTCGGTAATATCTCTGGCGGAAGCCACTGATCGCTGCTTTCCTTCCAGCTCTTCTATGTGTAATGACACCTCTACCCAAAACAGATGACCATCGGCATGTTTGGCGTGCCATTCAAATAATTGCGGACCTTCATTAATCGCTTTTGCTAACCAGTAGACCGCTTCTGCTTCTGTATATGGTGCGACATCAGAACTGGTATTTTTGATGTTGAGCGCGGCTACGTCTTCTGCTGCAAATCCATATAGCTCAGTAAAGCGGTGGTTGACATCAATTAACTTACCGGTTTCCATGTCTCGGATAACAATCGCCTCACTACTAAAGTTGAATAGCTCACGATAATTGCGCTCACTTTTTTGTAGTTCTCGTTGGCTGCGTTTTTTAGTTTGCAGCACAAATAGAAGCAAAATAAGCATCACTAAAAAGCCAACCATTAACGGCACTGTGATGCTGAAAAAAAGCGGTGGCGAGTCCGCAATTGATGGAACTTTGTGGGGGCTAGAATTGCTGTTAGTTAAGGCGCTATCCACGCTGTCAGTGCTTGGTTTGGTCGCGCCAGTAGCGGAATTTTGAGTCGAGAATAGTGGCGTTGACCCGAGATTTTTTAGACTTGGTAAGCTGTCAATCTTGGCATTGAGATGGGCGTATTTGCCTAAAGTTAACATAATGCTTGGGTTGACTTCAGTTGCCTCAGTGTGATGTGAGTACAACGCAAAAAAAATAAAACACAGTATAAGTTTTGCCGTCCAGGATGTGACGAGCCTCGTTTGCCATAAAATTTTACAGCGCGTGTGGAGCATGCCTGGATTGTTGAGTAGGGCCATTTTTGCCTAGAATTAGACAGTCTGAGCTAAGACCGCAGAGATTATTTAATGGGATATTTTTCTCGCTGATCGAATCATCAATATACCTAAAAAGGACGACATTCGGTATTTTTAAGATTGAATTAGTTGTTTTTAAAAAAAGCTGACTAATTTCTTTCTTATGCCTATGGCCAAATATATCTAATGTCGGCGATTCCTCATAAAATATCGGCTAATGGTAATTGATAGGTAATCCGAGTATTGCCGTAACAGCAGCATTGATAAATGCTGACAAAAAAACTAAAGAAGAACGCAAAAAATGGATATTCCGAACAAGCAGCTTGTGAACAAACTGGGTTTCGCCGGGCTCATTCCCTTTTGTTTGTTAAGCTTGGCATGCTGGATTGTGCATCCTGACTGGTTGGGTTATTTCATCAAAGCTCAGCTATCTTATGGCGTTGCGATTTTGTCTTTTTTGGGCGGTTTACACTGGGGCATTGCTTTAATGTCGAAAAATTTAAATCCTGCAGATACCCGCAAAGCTTTGTTGTGGGGCGTTATCCCTTCCATGATTGCCTGGTGTTCTATGGTTAACGTTGGCGTTGGTTTTTTAGTACAAATTATTGGTTTTGTGGTCGCCTATCAGTTCGACAAGCAGCTCTATCTTCGTTATGAACTACCCATATGGTTTATCGCATTACGCTTAAAATTAACGGGCGTTGTGGTTGCCGCACTCGCTTTTACTTTTATTGCGGCAAATGTACGCTGAAAAAATAAGTGGCGACAAAACCAGTAGCGATGTCAGGGGGAATAATGCGTATGAGAAATACAATTAAAAATAGGATCGTTGTGAAGAATAAAGAGTCCACATCAGCAAGCGCAATCAAGTACAGCATTGTCCCCAAAGATTTAGCTGGTCATCTATACCAAGTCAGCCTACAAATAAGTCAGCCTGATCCTGCGGGGCAGATTGTGATGTTACCCGCCTGGATACCCGGTAGCTATATGGTGCGTGAATTCTCGCGCAATATTGTGCAACTGCAAGCACATAGCGCAGGTAAAAAAATTGCCGTCAAAAAACTCGACAAACATACATGGCAAGCCGCTGCCTGTGATGGCGTCTTGACTTTGGAGTACGAGGTCTATGCATGGGATTTGTCGGTCCGTGCAGCGCATCTGGATCAGCAACATGGTTTTTACAACGGCACTAGCGTATTTTTGCAGGTGCTGGGACAAGAGATGTCGCCGCATATTGTGGACATCCAGCGCGCTGATGATGCCGCTTGCAAGACCTGGCGCGTTGCCACATCGCTGCCTGAATTAAAAGCAAAACGCTACGGCTTTGGCACTTATATCGCCGCCAACTATGACGAGCTGATTGATCATCCGGTAGAGATGGGCAATTTTGCTTTGGCGAGTTTTGAGGCGCATGGTGTGCCGCATGATTTTGTCGTGACAGGCACCGTACCCAATATCGATTTGCAACGCATCACCGCAGACGTAAAAAAAATCTGCGAAACTCAAATTGCTTTTTTTGAGCCCAAGACCAAACGTGCACCGATGGATCGCTATGTGTTTATGACCATGGCTGTGGGTGACGGTTATGGCGGTCTTGAGCATCGCGCATCGACTGCGCTGATTTGTAATCGTAGCGATTTGCCAGCTAAGCACCAGACCGAAATAACTGATGGCTACCAGAACTTTTTGGGTCTGTGCAGTCATGAATATTTCCATACTTGGAATGTCAAACGTATTAAGCCCGCAGCATTTGCCCACTACGATTTAAGGCAAGAAAATTACACCAGCCTGCTATGGCTGTTTGAGGGTTTTACCAGCTATTACGATGATCTGATGTTGGTACGTTCTGGCTTAATCAGCGAGGCTAGTTACTTTAAGCTGGTTTCTAAAACCATCAACATGGTCATGCGAGGATCGGGTCGTAAAAAACAAAGCGTGGCCGAATCTAGTTTTGATGCCTGGACCAAATATTATCGCCAGGATGAGAATTCACCCAACGCGATTGTCAGCTATTACACCAAAGGCTCACTGGTCGGACTGGCACTCGATCTGACAATCCGTATCGAGACTGCGGGGAAAAAATCGCTGGACGATTTGATGCGCGCACTATGGCAAAAATTTGGACGTGATTTCTATCAAAAGACAGCGTTAGGTCAGCAACAAGGTCTGGGCGAAAACGAGATTGAGGCGATCATACAACAAGCAACTGGCATCAATGCCAAGCGCTTCTTAGATCGTTACGTGCGCGGTACGGAAGATTTGCCGCTATCTAAATTATTTGAAGATTTTGGGGTCGTCCTCAACGATGGCAGCAAGTCTGCAAAAATAGTCAAACCAGTGCTGGGTGTACGTACCGGCAAAGACGGCAATGACTGCAAACTAGTTAATGTATACGAAGGTCGCGCTGCACACCGTGCAGGATTGTCCGCAGGAGATGTGCTGATCGCCATCAACGGTTTGCGGGTCAGCGCCGCCGATGCCGCAGATGGTCTGACGAATGCATTGAGTCGCTACAGCGTCGGCGACACCGTGCAATTGCATGTGTTCCGCCGTGACGAGCTAATGCTGGTCCAGGCCAAGTTGCAGTCAGATGATGTACCAGCCTTAGCACTGGCTTTGGAAGAGCACAGCAAAGCTGTATTGCAGACAAAACGACCCAGCTATCAGCGTGTAGTGAAGGCTTAATTTCTGAGGCTTGATATAAGATACTAGGTGGTAGTACCTTAATTACTAAGGCAGATGTCCATAACTTAATTGGACATCTGCCTTTATTTTATGGATACTCCCATTAAATACTTATTTTCTTTGCCCCATAAAATTCTAAAGAGTTTACTGCTTGATTTTTATGTTTGACTGCGATCTCACACGCCAGAGCTGTCAATAGCGACTGTTATCAAGCTGCTAGTGAGCTCATTTCTGCGTTGAAATGACTACACTAAACGCTGCCAAATCGCTGTAGTCGCCGCTGCTTGATTTAGCGAATAAAAATGCAAGCCAGGTGCACCGCCCGCCAGCAAGCGTTCGCACAAGTTCGTTACCACATCCAGGCCAAAGGCTTTAATCGAGGCCGTGTCATCGCCGAAGCTGGCTAGTTTTAAGCGTACCCAACGTGGGATTTCTGCGCCGCACATTTCTGAGAATCGCATCAGCTGGCTGCTGTTCGTAATTGGCATGATGCCAGCTACGATCGGTGCGGTGACACCCGCTTTTTGTGCCAGTTCTACAAACTGAAAGTAGGCATCAGGATTGTAAAAATATTGGGTGATCGCCGCATTTGCACCAGCGTTCATCTTGCGCACAAAACTTTGCAAATCATCTTGTGGCGAGCGTGCTTGAGGGTGCATTTCTGGATAAGCGGCAACTTCGATATGGAACCAGTCACCGGTTTCTGCACGAATAAATTCCACCAACTCATTGGCATAACGGAACTCACCTGCTGCACCATAACCGCTGGGTAAATCGCCACGTAAGGCGACCAGACGATGGATGTCATTGGCCTGATATTGTTTGAGAATATCGCGGATAGAATCGCGGGTGCCGCCGACGCAAGACAGATGTGGTGCTGCTGCATAACCTTCTTTGCGTATATCGATCACTGTATCCAGCGTACCTTGTTGCGTGGTACCGCCAGCGCCAAAGGTGACTGAGAAATATTTAGGTTGCAACTCTGCCAGTTTGGCACGTGTAACACGCAATTTTTCTGCGCCTTCCGCTGTTTTGGGCGGGAAAAATTCGATACTAAAATTGTGCTCAGACATTATTTTTTAAACAGTAAGGTGGAGAGCGTCCAAGAGATCACGCTATATAACAATGCGCCACCCACAGCTGACCAGAAACCAGCGACATGGAAACCATCAACTAAATTGGCGACACCCCAGAACATCAGACCATTGATGATGAAGATGAACAGGCCAAGCGTCAGCACAGTGACTGGCAGTGTCAAAATCAGCAGAATAGGGCGGATGATGGCATTCACAAAACCCAATACCAAGGCAACAATCAGTGCGGTAACAAAGCTGTCAATCGACACCGAGTGCATAAGGTAGGGTAGGGCAAGTAAGGCGAGGCCGTTGATGATCCAGGTGGCTAGCAGGCGCATGGGTTCTCCAGTGTGATGGCGTTTGAGAGGGAAATACTGCGGTAAATGCCCCTCCCCCCTAAAGCGGGAGATGGGCTTTCATTCTACCAAGCCTGCTGATTAATAACGATATTGCTCTGGCTTGTAAGGGCCATTTTTGCTGACGCCGATATATGCTGCTTGCTCATCTGTCAGCTCACTCAACTGCGCATTAAGTTTTTTCAATTGCAGGCGAGCGACTTTTTCATCCAGATGTTTTGGCAATGTGTAGACGCCAACCGGATACTTGTCATTGTTTAAGAACAGTTCGATTTGTGCGATGGTTTGATTCGCAAAAGAAGAACTCATCACATACGATGGATGACCAGTGCCGCAACCCAGATTGACCAGACGACCTTCGGCCAGCAAGATAATGCGACGACCGCTAGGGAAGATCACGTGATCGACTTGTGGCTTGATGTTTTCCCAGGTGTATTGCTTGAGTGCGGCGACGTCGATTTCATTGTCGAAGTGGCCGATGTTGCAGACAATTGCCTGATCTTTCATCTTCAGCATGTGAGCATGGCTGATGACGTGGTAATTACCGGTCGTCGTCACGAAAATATCACCGTGTTCCGCTGCATATTCCATCGTCACAACACGATAGCCTTCCATTGCTGCTTGCAATGCACAGATAGGATCGATTTCTGTGACCCAGACTTGTGCAGACAGTGCACGCATTGCTTGCGCTGAACCTTTGCCCACGTCACCATAGCCAGCGATCACTGCTACCTTACCGGCGATCATGACGTCAGTTGCGCGCTTGATGCCATCGACTAAAGATTCACGGCAACCGTACAAATTGTCGAACTTGGATTTAGTGACGGAATCATTGACGTTGATCGCTGGGAAGGCGAGTTTGCCTTCTTTGTGCATCTGGTACAAACGGTGCACACCAGTAGTCGTTTCTTCTGTCACGCCTTTGATTGCTGCCAGACGTTTGGAGTACCAGGTAGCATCAGTTGCAAGCTTGGATTTGATGGCATTGAAGAGGCAGATTTCTTCTTCTGACCCCGGGTTTGCCAGAACAGAAATATCTTTCTCTGCACGTGTACCGAGGTGCAGCAACAATGTTGCGTCGCCGCCGTCATCCAAAATCATGTTGGAATAACCACCGTCAGTCCAGTCAAAAATACGGTGTGTGAAATCCCAGTATTCATCCAGATTTTCGCCTTTAAATGCGAATACCGGCGTGCCACCCGCAGCGATTGCAGCAGCAGCGTGATCTTGCGTGGAGTAAATATTGCAGGAAGCCCAGCGTACTTGTGCGCCGAGTGCATTTAGCGTTTCGATCAGTACCGCAGTCTGGATTGTCATATGCAGGGAGCCAGTAATGCGCGCACCTTTTAATGGCTGGCTGGCAGCGAATTCTTCACGAATTGCCATCAGGCCTGGCATTTCTGTTTCTGCGATCTGGATTTCTTTGCGACCCCAGCTAGCTAAGCTGATATCGGCGACGAAAAAGTCTTGAGTGGATTTTGCTGCTGAGTTTGAAACAGGTGTGGCGGCTGCGGTAGTCATGGTGGTGGCGTTCATCACGCCCTCCTTTCTAAGTGAAAAAAGTAACGTGAGCGCAGTTGCAGTGTTGATCATCCAAGCCTGGCGAAATAGCAAGATTTCGTCGCAACGCTCCTCGGATTGGCTGAAGTATAGCGCACTTGGAATGCCACGTCTGTACTTTGCGCTGCCAGTTGCGGGTCAGTTTGACGGTGCTGATGTCACAATTTTAAGAAAAATAATTGTCGATAAGCTTGGTGATCAGTTTATAGTCTAGGTCGGCGGCGATTCAGAATTGTGTTTTGGCGCAGGAGGCGTTGAGGGAATATATTTCGATGGGTATTAATCCAAAGACACTGGATTTTTGCCTCTGATTCATTCTATTCATGCGTGATGCATCGCAACATCAAAAATCTAATTGACCTGCTATATTGTTTTAATTGATCGACGACTGAAAATTTTGCTATGACGACCCATCAGCCATCTTTACCTGCTCAATCTCCCTCGCTCATTGCGCGTTGGATCTGGCCGCTGCGCTTTTTTTTGATCCTGTTGGTGCCGATGTCTTTGTTTGATGCCTGGCGATTTGGTCGTGCTCTGGAGATGCCGAATCTATTTGCGTTCTGGCCTTTTTTTGTGATGTATGGGGTTTTGAGTCTGATCGATTATGTGGTTGGTCAAGATACCTCACAGCCTGAGGAGAACGTGCGCCATATAGCTCTGTATCGGTGGATTGCGCTGGCTGCATTGCCGGTGCAATTGTTGTCGCTGTGGTGGGGTTTGCATGTGTTCACGACGACGGATTTTAATTGGATCGGCAAGCTAGGCTGGATCTTTTCAGTCGGTGCCGTATCGGGGATTTTGGCGATCACCGTTGCGCATGAGTTGGTCCATAAACCAACGCGCTTAGAGCAGTGGGTTGGTGGCATCTTGTTGTCTTCCGTCTGTTATGGCGGATTTAAAATTGAGCACGTATATGGACATCATGTGAACGTATCTACCCCTAAGGACGCGTCGTCTGCCAAGTTATGGCAAACGGTGTATGGCTTTATTCCACAAGCGGTCTGGCACAACACTCTGAATGCCTGGCGACTCGAAAAAAATCGTCTTCAAAAACGTGGACTGTCAGCCTGGCGCAATGAGGTATTGCTTTGGTCTGCGGTATCTACTGTGTTTGCTGCGGCAGCGTTTTTACTCTTTGGTTGGGCTGGTGTGTGTTTTTTTGTCGGCCAGGCTGTCGTGGCGTTTTGTGAGCTGGAGGCGATCAATTACGTCGAGCATTACGGCCTGACCCGGCAACGCACTGATAACGGTTATGAGCGTGTTCGTCCAGAGCACTCATGGAATTCCAGCTATCGTTTGATGAACTGGTTTTTGATGAATCTGGCGCGGCATTCCGATCATCATGCCTACGCATCTCGACGCTACCAGGAGTTGCGCCATTTTGAAGAGGCACCGCAATTACCGGGCGGTTATGGGGCGATGGTGGTGCTGGCGTTTTGTCCGCCTTTATGGTTCCGGATTATTCATCCGCGGATTCCCGCGCATGTACGGCAAGCCGATGTCTGATGAGTTTTAGCAGGCGTTGGCCGGGCTTGTTTTGGGCGAGCTGACAAGGAAGGTAATGCAGAAGAAATTCATATACTCCCCATTAATTTTTTAAAATATAGCCTATTGTCCAGTAATCCTCTGGACAACTTAAAAATACATAGTGCAGTATATTGGCTGATCTAGTTTTGTCATTTGTGTTAAATGTAAAAAAAGAGCCAAATTAATTGGCTCTTTTTTGTGTTGACGGTTTGCTCAGCATTGTTGATTGCAACAATAGCAACCCGGTATTTTCCTGATTTGCTTAATGACCATCAAAATTACAAACGGTGTACAAAGGCATGCCGCTGGCCTGAATCAGTTTTGATCCTCCCAGTTCTGGCAAATCGACAATCACCGCACCTTCGATGACTTCTGCGCCCAGACGTTCTAACAGTTTTTTACCCGCCATCATAGTGCCGCCAGTGGCGATCAGATCATCGATCAGCACGACGCGGTCACCGGGTTTGCAGGCGTCGGAATGCAGTTCTACCGTGGCACTGCCGTATTCCAATTCATATTGCTCGGATACCGTGTGGAAGGGCAGTTTGCCTTTTTTGCGGATGGGCACAAAACCCAGATTGAGTTCATAAGCCAGCACCGATCCGATGATAAAACCACGGGCATCCAGACCAGCGACAACATCGAGTTTTTCATCCATATAGCGATGTACGAACATGTCGATCAGCACCCGGAATACTTTGGGATTCTGCAGCAATGGGGTGATGTCACGAAACATAACGCCTTGCTGTGGCCAGTTTTCCACAGTGCGGATATGTTCTTTAATATAGTCGGATGGATTGAACATCACAGCTTGCCTTCTTAAATGGGTTGAATGATGCAAATTGCCTAAGTAGCAATTGATGGAGCAAACAGAAAAATGCTCGCTATTTTAACAGCCGTTGCTCTGCTCTAGCGACAGCTTCTGCCGTACCTCGTACGACAATGACATCGCCTGCAAGCAGAATAATGTCCCTGCTTTTCCCTTGATCTTGTTCTAGTCGCGTCTTGCCACGGCGCACCGTTGTGACATCTACATCCAGATTCTCCAGATCTAATTTATCTAAGGTGTTACCGACGGCATTGGCGTGCTCACCCAGAACAATCGTGTGCAAACGGATTTGCATGTTTTCTGGTCCGTCCGCGGCATCACTGGCACCGTGGAAATAACCGCGCAACGATTCATAACGTTCTTCACGCGCAGCCTGCACCCGATGTACTACACGACGCAGCGGCACACCAAGCTGCACCAGGGCATGCGAGGCGAGCATCAGGCTGCCTTCCATCAGTTCTGGCACGACCTCGGTTGCACCGGCCTCGCGTAATTTATTGATGTCGCTATCGTCATGGCTACGTACAATCACTGGCAGGCTGGGATTAAGTTCTTGCACCAGATGCAAGATTTTTAATGCGGATTGAGTATCTTTGTAAGTAATCACCAATGAGGCGGCGCGTTTGATGCCGGCGGCGATCAGACTTTCGCGCCGTGCTGCATCACCATACGATACATTGGCACCGGCAGTCTGGGCTTCGCGGATGCGATCCGGGTCCAGATCGAGTGCGTAGTAATCAATATTTTCTTCAGTCAATACGCGTGCCAGACTTTGCCCGCTACGACCAAAACCAGCAACGATGACATGCCGCTTGGTGCTCATGGTGCGGGCAGCGATTTGGGTCAGTGCCAGCGACTGCATCATCCATTCGTTAGCGGACAACTTCATCACGATGGCGTCAGATTTGGCCAGAATAAAAGGCGATGCCAGCATCGACAACACCATTGACGCGAGTATTAATTGCAATAACAGCGGATCAAGCAGTTGCAAACCGCCAGCCTGATTTAATAAGACAAAGCCAAATTCTCCCGCCTGTGCCAAACCCAAACCAGTACGCAAGGCGACGCTGCCTGTGCTGCCAAATAGTTTGGCAAGACCGGTAATCAGTAAAAATTTGAGCAATACCGGTCCCAGCAGCAAGATCAAAACGAGTAGCGGATGCTCAAACACCAGGCGTAAATTTAACAGCATGCCGATGGTGATAAAAAATAAACCTAGCAAGACATCGCGGAAGGATTTGATGTCTTCTTCGACCTGATGCTTGTATTCAGTCTCTGAGATGAGCATGCCAGCGACAAAGGCACCCAGCGCCATGGATAAACCCGCGTGCTCAGTCAGCCATGCCGCACCTAGCGTGATCAACAACAGATTAAGCATGAAGAGTTCTTGCGAGCGGCGTTTGACGACGATGCTAAACCAGCCGCGTACTAGTTTTTGTCCAACAAATAACAGCAGAAACAAGACCAGAGCGGCTTTCCCGCTGGCCCATGCGAGAGCTTCAAACAAATTGCTGGAATGCGATGCCAGCGCCGGTACCAGGATCAGCAAAGGGACAAACGCCAGATCCTGAAACAATAAAATGCTGATAATTTGTCGGCCATGCGGGCTTTCCAGCTCCAGTTTTTCGGTCAGCATTTTAGAAACGATGGCGGTGGACGACATAGCCAGCGCACCGCCTAGCGCGAAGGCGGCTTCCCAACTGATATTAAAATGTTGAGGCAGCCAGTAAGATGCTGCTAATCCAATCCCCATGCTGCTGGCAATAGTGACCAGCACTTGCGCCAGACCCAGCCCGAACACAGTTCTGCGCATCGACATCAGTTTTGAGCGCGAAAACTCCAGCCCAATGGAAAACATTAAAAACACGACGCCAAATTCGGCCAGCTCATGCGTGGCCGCACTATCTTCTGCCAGCCCCAGACCAAACGGGCCGATCAAAATACCGACCACCAGATAACCCAGCATCGGAGGCAATTGCAGCATACGGAAAGCGACGACACCTAGAACGGAGGCGGCGAGTAAGAGGAGGGTAGTGTCAAGTGCGGTCATGCAAGCATTATTGCTTAGATGATCAAAAAAACGAACAATATTCACTGGCAAGCAACATATGCAAGCTTATGCAAACTGGCAGAGTTTTTGCTTAGCCAATTTCGTTTATACTCTCGGGATGAGCTCTATTAACTTTATCCCCACCCAAACTCCGGCGGACGTGTCGTCTAAGCTTTCTTCTAAACTTTCGACCAGCCTTGCGCCTGACGAAACCTTTGCCCGTCGTGCTTTGCTATTGGCAAGCGAGACTTTGCAGATCGAAGCAGACGCAATCAAGGTTCTGCAATCCCGACTTTCCGACGATTACGCGGCATTTGCCCTGGCTACTGATCTGCTACTGCACTGCCAGGGGCGGGTAGTTGTTTCTGGTATTGGCAAATCGGGCCATATTGCCCGTAAGATCGCTGCGACTTTCGCATCGACTGGAACGCCTGCTTTGTTTGTACATGCCGCCGAAGCTGCACACGGCGACTTAGGTATGGTGACGCCCCAAGATGTATTTATTGGTATCTCTTATTCAGGCGAAGCGTCGGAATTGATCGCGATTGCCCCTATCATCAAACGCCTAGGTGTCAAACTGATTACCTTGACTGGCAATCCGGTGTCGGGTTTGGCAAAACTGGCCGACGTGCATTTAAATGTGCATGTCGACAAAGAAGCTTGTCCGCTTAACCTCGCACCAACGGCCAGTACGACAGTCACACTGGCACTGGGCGATGCACTTGCTGTTGCGGTCTTGGATGCACGTGGTTTCCGTGAAGAAGATTTCGCCCGCTCCCACCCCGGTGGCGCGCTCGGTCGCCGTTTGTTGACACATGTCCGCGATGTGATGCGTAGCGGCGACGATATTCCTCAAGTGACGCCTGACACTAAGTTGACCGTTGCGCTGATGGAAATTACCAAAAAAGGCATGGCGATGACAGCCGTAGTCGATCATGAGCAGCGGGTAATCGGCGTATTTACCGATGGTGATTTACGTCGTTTGATGGAAAGTGTTCAGGACTTTACTAAAATTGTGATCGCGGATGTGATGCATAAAAATCCACGCAGCATTCGTGCGGAGCAGTTGGCAGTTGAAGCGGTTGAGGTAATGGAAACCCATAGAATTAATCAATTGTTGGTAGCGGATGAACATGGCAAATTAGTCGGCGCTCTGCATATTCATGACCTGACCCGCGCTAAGGTGATTTGATGACTGCAACGACAATGTTGAATTCAAATGCAGTTGCCAAGGCAGCTCAAGTCCAATTAATGATTTTTGATGTAGACGGTATTTTGACCAGTGGTAGCCTGCATTTTGGCCCTGATGGCGAAATGATGAAAAGCTTTAATGTGCTGGATGGTCAGGGAATTCGTTTGCTGCAACAAGCCGGTATTCAGACTGCCATCATCAGTGCGCGTCAGTCGCCTATTGTGGCGCGTCGTGCAGCAGATTTGGGGATTGTTCATTTGCGCCAGGGTATTCATGACAAACGGTCTGCTTTTCAAGAATTATGCGCTGAGTTGAAGGTCGAAGCAGAGCATTGCGGCTTTATCGGTGATGATGTAATTGACTTGCCGGTATTATCGCGGGTTGGTTTTGCCGCCAGCGTACCGAATGGACATGCCGAGGTACGTTGCCGTGTTGATTACATCACGCAGGTGAGTGGTGGCAATGGTGCGGTACGCGAAGTTTGTGATTTTATTTTGCGGGCGCAAGGTAAATACGACCAGGCCTTAGCGCCTTTTCTACTATGAAGTATATTTTTTCTGCAGATCGTTTCCGCGTCTGGGTAGGCATTATTATGCTCGGCGTAATTGCGATGGGTAGCTTTTGGGTGCTGCAAGTTTTACGCAAAAGTGATGAAGAAGGAAATATGCGCAGTGCTGCTCGTACCGATCCTGATTACTATGTGGAAAATTTTAATTTCATCCGTTTGTCGAACAAAGGACAGGCGAATTTTCATGTCACCGGTAGCCGGCTCACTCATAACCCGCAATATGATAATTTTGAAATTACACAACCCCGTATTAATAGTTTTGATAAAGATAAAACTCCTGTAACAGTACGTGCTGATCGCGGACTGGTAGAGCAAAAAACTGCACAACTTAGCGAGCAAGCTAAAGCACAAGTTGAGATTAATACCCAAAGTGACGAGATTCATCTGTATGACAATGTTCAGGTAGTAAGGCCTGAGAGTGATACTACAAAATACATGCAGTTAAATACCGATTATCTATTGTTGTTACCCGATCTGAATACGATGAAAACAGATCATCCCGTGACCTTGTATTCACAAAATTCAGAAACACATGCAGTTGGAATGACGGCGAATAATGAGACACAAGAGACTCAGTTACTAAGTCAGGTTCACATGCATTTTACTAAGCCAGGTGCGAAGTCAGGCACGAAGCAAAAAACATCTAATTAATCAAAATGGAGAGCAAGTAATGAGCTTCCACAATAAACAATCCAAGCATCTGATCGGCGGCTTTTTATGTGCTGTCAGTGCAGTAGTTTTACATTCGGCGGCATTTGCTGAAAAAGCGGATGCCGATAAGCCGACAGAAATTACCGCAGATCATTCTATTTCCGAAGGGAAGAAAAACGTATCTACCATCACGGGGAATGTCGTTTTGACCCGAGGTACCTTGTTAGTCAAAGCCGAGCGCGCTGTCGTGACAACCGCACAAGATGGAACGCAGAGTGCTGTTCTCTATGCTGTTGCGGGCGGCAAAGTATTTTTCCGTCAAAAGCGTGACGGCGGTCCAGACTTATGGGTAGAAGGTGTAGCAGACCGGGTCGAATATGACACCAGGACAGAATTAGTAAAATTTATTTCTAAGGCTGACGTGAAATATCTTGAAGGTAAAACCGTCACACAGGAACAGCAGGGCGACTTTTTATCCTACGACAGTCTTAGCGATGTATTCGTGGCGACTAATAATACGTCTGGAAAATCTGTTGACGGTGGCGGACGTGTGACGTTAATTTTGGCTCCAAAATCCGACAAAAAAGTCAAAGAATAAGATGAGTACATTATTAGTTAAGGGTTTGCAAAAGCGCTATGGCGCGCGGCAAGTCGTCCGTGACGTGTCGTTGGAAGTAAAGAGCGGTGAAGTGGTCGGTTTGCTAGGTCCGAACGGCGCTGGCAAGACTACATCGTTTTATATGATTGTTGGACTGGTACCCTCTGATGCCGGTGAGATCAATATTGATGGTGTTGATATCTCGCGCTTACCCATACACAAACGTGCAACCTTGGGCTTATCTTATTTGCCGCAAGAGGCCTCGGTATTTCGTAAGCTGTCTGTAGAAGACAATATCCGTGCAGTTCTTGAATTACAAAAAGATGAAAACGATCAATTTCTGAGTAAAAAGAAAATTGAAAAACGTTTAGACACCTTGCTGGCCGAATTGCAGATTGACGGCATTCGTGAAAATCAGGCTTTATCCTTGTCGGGTGGTGAACGTCGCAGGGTAGAGATCGCCAGAGCATTGGCAACCAATCCTCGTTTCGTGTTGTTGGATGAGCCTTTTGCAGGCGTCGATCCGATTGCCGTCATTGAGATCCAACGGATTGTGCGCTTCCTTAAAAACCGGGGTATCGGCGTTCTGATCACAGATCACAATGTACGCGAAACTCTTGGCATTTGTGACCATGCCTACATCATTAATCAGGGCGCTGTGTTGGCGACTGGTAAGCCAGACGATATCATTAAAGACGAATCGGTTCGCCGAGTTTATCTGGGAGAGCATTTCCGCATGTAGCGGGAAGCCATACGATGATGAAGCAAAGCCTGCAACTCCGCACGTCCCAGCATTTGGCCTTAACGCCCCAATTGCAGCAATCGATACGTTTGCTGCAATTGTCCACGCTGGAGCTACATCAAGAGTTAGAAAATCTACTTTCCGACAATCCCATGTTGGAGCGGGTAGATGATCCTATGGATAATGCAGTGCGCTTGCTGGCCGACGGCGCCATCAGTGCGACTACGAATAATTCTGAAACTGAATTCGCCGCGCCAGAAATGAATGGCGATGCAGCTACTGCAAGTGCCAGTACTGAAAATGCCGAGCTTAGCGAAGTCGCTGCCTCTGCCGATAGCACCAGCGCGAATGAAGAAGAGTGGAGCTTTGATGATGTTCCTCAAGGCAGCAAATCGTCAGAAGAAGATGACGGACGTCCGCAGTTAGAAGCAGCACAAACTAGCCTCAGAGATCACTTGTTGGAGCAGATGCGATTGAACATTCGCGAGCCCCGTGATCGTGCTCTGATTGAGCTGATGATTGATGCCTTGGATACCAATGGCTATTTGATGGAAACGCTTGAAGAAATTCATGCCAGCTTGCCATTGGAATTATGTGTTGAGCCGGAAGAATTATCCTTTGCGCTGAACATGTTGCAGAACTTTGACCCTAGCGGTGTCGGTGCCAGAAATGTATCCGAATGTCTGGCCTTGCAGATTAAACGTTTTCCTAAAATTCCTTTTGTGACGCGTCGGCTGGCGCAAAAAATTGTTGAGAGCCACATCACTTTATTCGCTCAAAGAGATTTTAATAAGTTGAAGAAAATCCTTAATTGTGATGACGAGGATTTACGCGAAGCGCAAGTGGTTATTCGTCAATGTAACCCCAAACCGGGTGCTGAATTTGCCGTGGCGGCTTCAGATTATGTCGTGCCGGATGTGATAGTCAGAAAGACAGTGAACGGCTGGCAAGTATTACTCAATCAAGATGTGATGCCAAAGCTACGTGTTAATAGTATGTACGCCAGCATCATGAAGCAAAATCGGGGTGACGGTACGCTAGGTTCCCAATTGCAAGAGGCGCGCTGGCTAATCAAAAATATGCGGCAACGCTTTGATACGATTTTGCGGGTTTCACAAGCGATAGTTGAAAGACAACGTAATTTTTTCACGCACGGTGCCGTTGCAATGCGACCACTTGTGTTGCGCGAAATTGCTGATACACTGGGTTTACACGAGAGCACTATTTCTCGTGTAACGACGCAAAAATACATGCTGACCCCGCATGGTATGTTTGAGTTGAAATATTTCTTCGGTAGCCATGTCGCGACGGAAGCAGGGGGGGAAGCATCATCCACCGCGATACGTGCACTCATCAAGCAGTTGATAGGAGCAGAAGACCAGAAAATCCCACTCTCTGACAGCAAGATTGCAGACATGCTGGGAGAACAAGGCATGGTAATTGCGCGACGCACAGTCGCCAAATATCGCGAGGCCTTGAAAATCCCGCCAGTAAGCCTGCGCAAATCTTTGTAACTTGTTCTTGAAATATCCTCGTGTGTTGCTATATATAATTTAGCTCAATAAATAATTTAAGTATTAGTCTGCCAATTCATCGTCTGATTAAATTTACATTAATTGAGTTAAGACAAAATGTTTGTAACAAGTAAGATTACCAAGGAGCGTAGTATGAATCTCACCATCAGTGGACATCACCTCGAAGTAACTCCTGCAATTCGTGAACATGTGCAAAATAAGCTTGAACGTATCAGGCGGCATTTCGATCAAGTAATTGATATCGCCGTCATCCTGACCGTGGACAAGCTCAAAGAAAAGGAAAAACGCCATAAAGCAGACATTAATCTGCACATCAGTGGCAAAGATATTCATGTTGAAAGCCTGGCACAAGATCTCTACGCCGCCATCGACACTCTCATCGACAAACTGGACCGACAAGTCATTAAACATAAAGACAAAATCCAAAATCATCAACATGACGCGATCAAACACATACCCGATCCGACGCCAGTGTAAGCAGATGACTTAGTCGCTTTTTCGATTAGAAAATAGCAAAAAAGGACGCAATCCGGCGTCCTTTTTTTGTTTACGTAACACTTGATTTTTTTGCGAAGATTATGCGCTGATATAAATATACTCCCATATTATTTTTATAAATATGGCTTATTGTCCAGTAATTACATGGACAACTAAAATATACCTGGGGAGAGTATTTATATTGGGTACTGGAGAAATAAGCGACACTCGTAGCTATTCATTTCTTTAAGCCGCACAGATTAGCTTGTACGCATTTAAATTTAACCTCAATACCCTAAAGTTTTTCCGTCGGGATTGCGCGGATCTGAATAACCATCAAATCCCTGATTGCTCATTTGTATCGTTTGTGTGCGCCCCATAGTCGGTGACAATCTCAGATGCTGACCTTTTTGCTCCAGTATGTTTAAGGTATCGATAGTGATCCCTTTTTCTACGCGCAATTGATCTGGCATCCATTGATGATGAATGCGAGGCGCAATGCTGGCTTCGGCAATATTCATATCATGGTCAATCACATTCATAATAATTTGCAAACTGGTGGTGATAATCCGGCTACCCCCCGGGCTGCCTGTGGTCAGAAATGGTCGTCCGTCTTTTAAAATAATTGTCGGTGACATTGAGCTGAGCGGGCGCTTGTATGCCGCAATCGCATTGGCATCGCCACCAAGTAATCCAAACGCGTTGGGAGCACCCGCTTTTACGGAGAAATCATCCATTTCATTATTTAAGGTAATGCCGGTGCCGCTAGCAACGATGCCGCTACCAAAATTCAGATTCAGCGTGTAGGTAGTTGCGACGACGTTACCATACTGATCTGCTGTAGCAAAATGGGTAGTTTGATCACTTTCGTAAGGCGCTAGTTTACCGGGCTTGATTTGATCGGACGGCGTTGCATGTTCTGGATTAATTTTCTTTGATAACTCATCAGCATAGGCGCGTGATGTCAGTGCTTTAATCGGTACTTTGACAAAATCGGGATCGCCCAAATATTCAGAACGATCGGCATAAGCGAGCTTCATGGTCTCCGCCATCAGGTGTAAGTTTTGTGCGCTATTACTGCCTTGTTCTTTAATCGGAAAGTGTTCAAGAATATGCAACATTTGTACGATGTGTACGCCGCCTGAGCTGGGTGGCGGCATGGCCACGATTTCATAGCCGCGATAACTACCTTTGACGGGTTCGCGCTCGACGACCTTATAATTTTTCATATCTTCTGCGCTGATGATGCCTTCATGCTGCGCCATTTCTGCAACAATTTTCTTTGCGATGGCGCCTTGATAAAAAGCACTCGCGCCTTCTTTTGCAATCAACTTGAGGGATGCAGCCAGATCTTTTTGGATTAATTTTTCACCTGCGACCAGAGGTTTGCCATTTTTAAAAAAGATCGCTTTGCTCGACTCCCACGCGCCCAAATGGTCGTATTCTGCGTCGAGGATGCTGGCTAGATGTGGACTTACCTCAAAGCCTTGTTCTGCCAGTTGTATCGCAGGTGCAATGACATCTGATAATTTCATGGTGCCGTATTTACTTAGCGCCTGCGTCAATCCGGCGACAGTTCCAGGTACGCCAATCGCCAAATGCGAGTAGAGTGATTTGCCAGGAATGACTTTGCCTGCTTTATCCAGATACATGTCGCGGCTTGCTTTGATGGGGGCCATTTCGCGGAAATCCAGTGCGATGTCTTTACCCGATTTGGCGTCATGGATTAGCATAAAACCTCCACCACCAATATTGCCTGCGTTGGGCAACACCACCGCCAGCGCAAAGCCAACCGCCACCGCAGCATCGACCGCATTCCCGCCGCGCTTTAACATATCCAGGCCAACTTGCGTTGCCAAGCCTTGTTCGCTCGCCACCATCCCATGCTTAGCATGGATTGGACTGACGATGTCATAACCAATATCGTATTTAACAACGGGATTAATGCTGGTAGTTTTAGCTACGAATTGCGCTTGTGTCGCAGTAATGCTTGATGCCAGCGCCAGTGCGATTAATCCTAAGCGTGATACGCGCAACAAGCTTGTTGAATTTGACAGAAATAGGCAAGGTAGTGGGGAAAGCAGCGGAGCGCGCATGGATTATCCTTGGGACGTTTCAATAGAATTGATTTTAACTTGATCGTCTTATCCAGTCAGACTGGATTTCTCTTATTAACAGGACTTGCGTAAGTCCTAATTAGTTTAGATAGATATTATTTCGTTCAATAAAAAAGCCACCTGAAGGTGGCTTTTTTTGGTTCAGGCAGAAACGAATTACTTCGCTGCTGCTTCGCCTTCTGCTGCAGTAGCGCCAGCAGGTACCACAGCGATAGCGACAGTCGCGTCATCACCGTGAACAATTGCTGTAACGCCTTTTGGCAATACCAGGCTAGAAACGTGGATAGATTGACCAGCTTCCAATTTGGACAGATCAACTTCAACGAATTCTGGCAAGTCTGCTGGCAAGCAAGAGATATCCAGTTCAACAGCAACGTGGCTGATGACTGCAGCAGACAACTTAACTGCTGGAGATACGTCAGCATTGATGAAATGCAGAGGTACTTTTACGTGGATTTTCTTGTTTGCATCAACGCGTTGGAAGTCAACGTGCAATACTAATTGTTTGTATGCGTGGACTTGGAAGTCGCGCAACAATACTTTTTCGGCTTTACCATCAACTTCCAGATCCAAAATGGATGAGTGGAAGGCTTCTTTTTTCAATGCATGGTACAAAGCATTGTGGTCCAGAGTGACGCTGACAGGCGCTTCTGTACCGCCGTAGATGATACCTGGTGTTTGGCCAGCAATACGCAGGCGGCGGCTCGCTCCGGTCCCCTGCTCTTTGCGTGCAAATGCGATTACTTTCATGGTGCTACTCCAAAAAATGCAAGATTGAACTTGCGGTTTTGCGTCCCCGCGACCAGGGACACAGAAAAAACGAGCTTGTTTTAAAACAAGCTCGCAGAAAATTATGCTTAATCCGTGAACAGAGAAATAACGGATTCGCCTTTAGTAATACGGCGGAAAGTCTCAGCCAGCAAACTGTCGCAAGACAATTGGCGGATTTTGCTACATGCTCTTGCAGCATCTGACAGAGGAATGGTATCGGTGACAACCAGCTCATCCAACGGTGAGTTGGAGATACGGTCAATTGCCGGACCCGACAATACTGGATGTGTACAGTAAGCCAATACTTTTTTCGCGCCACGTTCTTTCAGAACTTCTGCCGCTTTGGTCAGTGTCCCGGCAGTATCGACCATGTCATCCATAATCACGCAGTTACGTCCTTCGACTTCACCGATGATGTTCATGACTTCTGATACGTTGGCTTTTGGACGACGTTTATCAATGATCGCTAAATCGCAACCCAAACGTTTTGCCAGCGCGCGGGCGCGGACGACGCCACCAACGTCGGGTGAAACGACTAATAAGTCTTCATAGTTCTTGGCAACCAGATCACCCAGCAAAATCGGTGATGCATAAATATTATCAACCGGAATATCAAAGAAGCCTTGGATTTGGTCTGCATGCAAATCCATAATCAGCACGCGATCAACGCCAGCTTTTTCCAGCATGTTGGCAACAACCTTCGCTGAGATCGCTACTCGTGCAGAGCGCGGACGGCGGTCTTGGCGGGCATAACCAAAGTAAGGAATCGCCGCAGTAATGCGACCAGCAGATGCGCGCTTCAGAGCGTCGACCATCAAGATGATTTCCATCAGATTGTCATTCGTCGGTGCGCAGGTTGATTGCAAAACGAAAACATCTTTACCTCGGACGTTTTCATTAATTTCGACCATCACTTCACCGTCGGAAAATTTAGAAACGTCTGCTTTACCGAGAGGAATGCCCAATTGTTTGACAACACCTTCAGCCAACGCAGGGTTAGCATTTCCGGTGAAAACCATCATGTTGTCATTTGCGCGCGCGTTTGCCATGGCGGGACCTATCGGCTAGATTGAGGGTCAAGCGTAGTTGCTAATTCAGACTTAAACTTTTAGCAAAAACACTGCTGATACAATTGAAAAAAGCCGCCGCACATTGTATGCGGCGGCTTTATATTTAATGGCAGGGGATGGAGGACTCGAACCTCCGAATGCCGGAATCAAAATCCGGTGCCTTAACCAACTTGGCGAATCCCCTACACAACCGTTTATCTGGTGTTAAATTCTGAGCCGCTATTTTAGCGGGATTTCAACACCAGACCAAATTTTTTTACGTCTGCAGCAAATAAGCCATCGGGTGTTGACTTATTGCTTTGGCTTTCCATGATTGCCAGTGATGCGGTACTTGTTTTAGCGCCTGATCGGCGTTTGCCTCATCAGAAAATGCACAAAAAACACAAGCACCAGATCCGGTCATCTTCGCGTTGCCGTAAGCGCTAAGCCACTGAATGGCTGCTGCAACTTGCGGGAACAGCGTACAAGCAACTGTTTGCAGATCGTTTTTCCAAATCATTTCTGATAGGCTGGAAAAGTCCGCTATTTTGATTGGTTTCGTATCCCTTGTCAACTCTTTGGCAGAAAAAATTGCTGGTGTCGGTACTTGGACGCCGGGTTCTATCACCACAAACCATTGCTCTGGTGTGTGGATAGCTTGCAGTCGCTCACCTATGCCTTCTGCGAAGGCATTTTGGCCGAACAGGAAAAACGGAACATCGGCACCCAATTGCAAGCCCAGCGCCATTAGTTCGTGCCGCGTTAGCCCGCATTCCCATAAATGATTTAGTGCGATCAGCGTGGTTGCTGCATCGGATGAGCCGCCGCCAAGTCCGCCACCCATGGGAAGTTTTTTCGTCAGCGTTAGATTGGCGCCATAAGTGCTGCCGCTATGATGTTGTAGCAAGCGAGCTGCGCGCACCATTAAATCGGTATCTGCAGGAACCCCGACAATCTCGTTGGTACGATGAATAAGGCCGTCATCGCGGACTTCAAAGTCCAGCATATCGCAGTAGTCAATCAACTGGAACGCAGTTTGTAGTAGGTGGTAGCCATCTGCGCGGCGACCAGTGACGTGCAAGAACAGATTAAGTTTTGCCGGTGCCGGGCAATTGCTGAGGTGGCGGGGCTTCATTATGCTTGTTTCTATTGCTGTTTTTACCTTTTTAACATTCATCGCTGCGCTCATTGCAAGGTCCATTGTTCTATCGCGATGCGGATGGCAATTTCTCCGGCTTGCACAGAGTTACGTTGTAAGTTGATACGCTTGGGGTAGAGAGGCGTGCTATCCAGATTCCATGTGACGTAGCGCAGATGCCATCCATCGGCATCAAGCACGGTATTATCATCCGTTTTTAGTGCGATCCGTTTGCCTTGTGTGTCGAGACTAAAACCTTGTAACCAGTCGCGTAAGCCGCTGACTGGTAGCGCCCAACCCAAACTATCATTGAGCAAACTATCCAGGTCGCTGGCATAGCGAGTTGCTTTGCCAGCTTGTTGCATACTTGCACCCGTTGGAGTTTGTTGAATCGTTGCAATCACCTGGCCTAGCGGTGACAGCAAAGTAATGTTGGTACTGGTCGCAGTCTGTTGCCATTCAAAGCTGCCGGGTAAGGTTTGCTCCTTGTCATTTTGCTGATACTGCACCGATATCCTGCCAGTGATTTGCAGGTTTTCTTGATATTGACGGTCTGGCGACGCGTTGGTCTGACGTGGTGTGCTAGCGCAGCCGGATAAAGTCAGGCTTAAAAAAAAGCTGAATAAGATCAATAAAAAATGGGAGTATCTGATTGATAGTGCTGATTGTCCAGACTTTATTTGGAGCATATAAGTAATTTATAGTGTACTCACTGGGAGTATATTGTTTGATGCGGTGAGCTGAACTATATTTAAAGTTCGCGCATTCATACATTTAAGCCTGCTTAAGTAAGGCTTTACTTTAAAGCTTTACTTCAGAGCTTCACAGACAGGCGTTGCAATGTTGATTTAAGAGCTTCGTTATCGGCATCTTTTGTTTTGGCTTCGTGCCAGAACTTGCGGGCTTCGTCTTTTAAGCCTTTTGCCCAGAGCACTTCGCCCAGATGTACGGCAATCTCAGCGTCAGGGCGCAATTTGTAGGCGCGACGTAAGGCTTCTTCTGCTTCATCTAATCTTGCCAGACGGAATTTTACCCAGCCCAGGCTATCCAGAATGAAGGCGTCATCAGGCGCAAGCTGTGCCGCTTTTTCGATGAGCGTCAAGGCTTCATCCAGGCGAATATTGCGGTCTGCCAACGAATAACCTAGTGCGTTGTAGGCATTTTGGTTGTTCGGCGCCAAAACCATCACACGTTTAAGGGCGACTTCCATTTCTTCCGTTTTTTGCTGGGATTCAGCCAACATGGCGTAGTCGTATAATAAATCTGTGTTGTCAGGAAAACGTTTTAGCGCGTCCTCTAACACAGTAGTCGCCTCTGCTGGCATGCGGGCATCCCGCAACAATTGCGCATCTACTTGCGCCAATTGTGCTTCCTCGACCTCATTGCCAGCTTTGTAATCGCGCAAAAACTGGCGTGCCTCGCTTAATTTGCCTTGCTTCGCCATCAATTGCGCGCGTCTTATCTGGGTGCCAAAATAGGCACTGTTTTTGCCGTCGTAAGAATCTACTTTGGCTAGCCATGTTTCTGCGGCTACGTAGTCTTCACGGTCTATTGCGATTTGTGCCAGATTGATTAAAGCGGGGGTTGGGTCCCGTTCCTCGCTTGGGTTGGCTTCCAGCTCGTTGAGGTAGCGTGTCAGATAACGTTCTGCCATTTGATTATGACCGGGTTTTTTGCTATCCATGGCGAGCACGCCTAAGGTGTATAGCACGGTCACATCATTCGGTTTATCTCTCAGCAATTCCTCAAATTCCAACGTGGCTTTGTCTAACTGGTGTAGGTCAATCAAGATGCTGGCATGCGCAAGACGCACATCTCTGGCTTGCGGATTTTTTTCTAGAAAGGCAGCCATCGCCTTAATTGCATCAGTTTGTTTAGACGCTTGCGCGATGGTCAGGATGGCGAGTTGTGAGTCTGGCTTTGCCTGCAAAACCAGCTCTGCCTCAGCCACTGCACGCTTGTTGTCGCCATGGGCATATGCACCTTGCGCCAGCGCCAAATGGGCTTCTGGTCGGTCTTTGTAAGGCGCGAGGATTTCTTCCAGTGTATCGAAAGCGGCATTTTTATCTCTTGCACGCAGGAGCAAACGCTGTGCTTGCAGCATTAATACGGCATATTGTTTAGGATCGGCAGCGCGCAGTTTTTCCGTGAAAACGTTCTGGATTTCAGCCAGATTATTATTCATCACCATAAAGCCGAGGTAATACTGAGTTGCCTCGCTAGAGTTCGGTGATAATTCCCGCCACAGCCGGATCGCGGTCAATGACTCGCCAGGTTGTTTTACGGTGAGCGCAATCTCAGTTGCGCGTCGTGCCAGACGTGGATCGCGGGTTTGCTGCGCGACGCTGAGTATGGTGACGTAAGCAGCTTGCCAGTTGCCCCGCTGGAAGGCGATTTCAGCGGTCAAAATTTTGTACAGCAATTCATCGGTTAAGGCGACTGTGGGCAAGTTCTCCTGAATTGCAGGCATAGAATTGCCATCGTCGGTATTTTCTGCCGCCAAGGCGGCTTGCGCCGCAGCACTTGCGCCAGCGGCCTGATGTGCGTCGTCCGTGGCACTATTTAAGGGAGAAAAACCAGAACATGCAGAAAGCAAACTCGCCGTCACAATGGCAGCAGTAACTATGCGCAGAGCCGTTACAATACGAGACTTAATTAAGTTCGCTGAATTAGCCAAATCAGTTAAATTCGTCGCAGTTGAAAAAACCGCTGGAGCAGTAAGTGAGGTAAGTGAGTCAGCAGATTTGACGTTGTCAGATTCAGCCACAGATGCAAAAATAGTTTTCAAAGCATTATCCAAGATTGACTGATGATGCTCGATTTTACGCTCAAGCCGTTATTGCGTGGTAAAGCTTCTCGTGTCAAATTGTAATGGCGCGGACTCTTGGGGGCAGGATTGCTTACTTAACCATCTCGATTCCATTGCGCACCATCGCACTGCATTGCAATGTAAAGTGCACTCCTAAATCATCAAAACACGCAAACAGTTATCTATGCCAGAACTCCCAGAAGTAGAAGTCACCCGACGCGGTGTCGCACCCCATTTAGAAGGGAAGCAAGTAACGCAAGTGCTAATGCGACGTGCGGGTTTGCGCTGGCCTTTTCCGGTAAATTTACCAGCGCTGCTGCAAGGCCAAACTATTCTGGCTGCTGGCCGTCGGGGTAAATATCTGCTGCTGCATTTTAAGCACGGCACTTTATTGATTCACTTAGGAATGTCAGGACATTTACGGGTTATCCCCACGCAAACACCACCGCAAAAGCATGATCACATCGATATTGTGGTTGGTGCGCAAGCCTTGCGCATGACGGATCCCCGACGTTTTGGAGCGGTGCTTTGGCATGATGCAGCCGATGGCGATGTTAACCAGCATTTGTTGTTGCGGGCTTTGGGCGTGGAGCCGCTGGAAGAGCAGTTCAGCGCAGAATTGCTTTACCGGCAGACGCGCCAGCGCCCCGCGGCGATTAAACAAGTGTTGCTGGCAGGCGATATTGTGGTCGGCGTAGGTAATATTTATGCATCTGAAAGCCTGTTTCGCGCCAGAATTAACCCTAAGACGGCAGCCAACCGCATTAGCCTTAAACGATATCAGTTACTAGCTGAGGAAATTCGGCTCACTTTGGCCGCTGCGATTGCGCAAGGTGGCAGTAGTTTGCGGGATTTCATTGGTGTTGATGGTCAAACAGGCTATTTTCAGCAGACATATTTCGTATATGATCGTGCTGAAGACGCTTGTCGTGTATGTAAGTCGCCAATACGACAGATTAAGCAAGGTCAACGCAGTACTTTTTACTGCACAAATTGTCAAAAATAGGTCAAAGTGCTAGATTCTAGGCAACCATAATAATTATTTGAGGGCAACATGAGCAATCTGGTTCAAAAATTCCAGGAATACAGTGACTGGCGCAAAGGTGTCGTGAGTGCGTTAGAGCAGTATCGCGCATGGATACATGGATCGGATATGGCCGATGCCGCCAGTGATCAGCGCATCTCGCGTTTGCTGGAAAGATTGGTCGATGACAAACTAACCATCGCTTTTGTTGCAGAATTTTCACGCGGCAAATCAGAATTAATTAACGCGATTTTTTTCGCGGATTACGGACAGCGCATTTTGCCATCGTCCGCCGGTCGTACCACGATGTGTCCGACTGAGCTGTTGTATGACGAGACTATTCCACCATGCATCCGCCTGTTGCCGATAGAAACCCGCAAAGAAGCACAATCCACTAGCGACTACAAAGGCCAGCACCATGTCTGGACCGTATTGCCGCTAAATATCAGCTCTGGGGATGGCATGCTAGAGGCTTTTAAACAAGTGAGCCTGACCAAACGGGTATCGATAGAAGAAGCCAAATCCTACGGTTTGTTTGATGAAGACGATCCTGATGCTGCTTTAGAAATTGATGAAAATGGCCTGGTCGAGATTTCTCAATGGCGTCATGCGATTGTGAATTTCCCGCATCCATTGCTCAAAGAAGGTTTGATCATTGTCGATACTCCAGGCCTAAACGCAATCGGTACCGAGCCTGAGCTGACACTGAATTTAATCCCCAACGCGCATGCCGTATTGTTTATTCTGGCTGCCGATACCGGCGTTACTAAAAGCGATATTGACGTCTGGCGCAATCATATTGGCGGCGGTCCTGGCCGTATGGTCGTGCTCAATAAGATTGATAGCATGTGGGATGAGCTGCGCACTGCAGACGAGATAGAAGCCCAAATCAAACATCAGATCAGTACTGTTGCACATAATTTATCGCTGGACGAAAAACAAATTTTCCCGGTGTCAGCGCAAAAAGGCCTGGTCGCTAAAATCAACAAAGATGCGCCATTATTAGCCAAGAGTCGCCTGCCGACCTTGGAATATGCACTCTCTAAAGAACTGATCCCCTCCAAGCAAGACATCATCCGCGCCCAGATGACGACGGACATCAATGAAATCACCGGTGCGCAGCAAGCGATTATTTCTGCCCGTACTCGCAGCGTGGTAGAGCAAATGATGGAGCTGAAAAGTTTGCGCGGCAAGAACATCAACGTGATTGAACACATGATGCGCCGGATCGATGCAGAGAAAAAAGAATTCGATGCCAGCCTGATCAAGATGCAAGGAACACGTGCCGTATTCACCCGCTTATCGACCGAGGTATACACCAGTTTGGGTATGGATATTTTGCGTGAAGAAATTCGTAAATCCAGAGAAGCCATGCAGAAGAGTAAATTTTCTACTGGCCTGAAAGATGCAGTCAGACAGTTCTTTAGTAATATCAAATTTAACCTGCAAGCATCGAATAAAAAGACGGATGAGATTTCTGAAATGATGACCATCATGTACAGAAAATTTTCGACCGAGCATGGCCTTGCCTTGTCCGCGCCGATGTCATTCTCTTTAGACAAATACATCCAGGAAGTCGCTTCAGTCGAGGCCGTATTCCAGAAGCAATTCAGTACTATGACCTTGCTGACGACGTCACAGGTTGCGCTGATGCAGAAATTTTTTGATTCTATTGCAGCGCGCGTGAAGCAAAGTTTTTTACAGGCGAACCGGGATGTAGAGGCGTGGCAAAAAGTCGTCATGGCACCGCTAGAAGCGCAAATCCGCGAGCACAAAGGTCAGCTCAAAAATCGTATGCAGTCGATACAGCGCATTCATGTGGCGACCGATAGTCTGGAAGAAAAAATTAGTTCTTTTGAAGCGATGCAAGCCGAGATGGACGCTAAAAAGAAAGCCTTGAGCGCCTTAGAATTGAATTTGAAAAATGCGCTTTTAGCAGAATTGAGCGCACTCAAGGTTGCTTAACTTAATATCGCTGATTGCCGCTGAGGGATTTAAGTTAAGCGCTTTAAAACATCTTAAAACGTTTTAAAGCGCAGTATATGTTTTAGCCCCTTCCTTCTTACTAACTTAACACGAGCTTTAATGATGTTTGGTACTCAAGATCTCGCGTTATTTATTGTCTCTGGCCTGTTGCTTAATCTTGTCCCAGGCCCCGATTCTTTGTTGATCATGACGCGCAGTGCCAGCCAGGGCTGGCGTGCTGGTTCTGCTGCGGCTTTAGGAATTGGCACCGGTACTTTTGTACATATTTTTGCCGCAGCAATGGGTTTGTCGGCAGTATTGGCAAGCTCTGCTGCGGCTTTTACGATCGTCAAGTTATTCGGCGCAGCGTATTTGTTGTACGTCGGAGTCGGGCTTCTGCTGGCAAAAAGCGCAACTGCCAGCGAGCTTGACACACCCGTAACAAAGTCGCCAGATCTGAGTTACAAGACCATATTCCAGCAAGGTTTTTTGACCAACGTACTGAACCCAAAAGTAGCGGTATTTTTTTTGGCTTTTGTACCGCAATTTATCGCAGCATCTGCATCGAATAAAGCGCTGGCGTTTATTGTGCTGGGCTGTATTTTTAATTTCAACGGCATGCTGTGGTGTCACTTTTTAGCAGTCTCGACTGCAGTAGCCAGCAAGCGTGTGCGCGTGAATAAGACGGTCTCAGCCTGGCTCAATCGCCTGATCGGCGCGATGTTTGTTTCTTTTGGAATCAAGCTTGCATTAAGTAGCAAATAAGCAGCAATCAATCATCAACTGCCAAATCCCGTGATATAGATCTGTTTTTGAATATACTCTTAGTGAGTATATTTAATCGTCCAGGGTTTAACTGGACGATAGGGCATATTTATGAAAAATGCGGGGGAGTATGCTCAATAAGTCCTTGTTTGACCTTGAGTTAGCCTAGTGATCTTGATTGCGGGAACTCAGGATTGCAGACCCTAAAGTGTAAGAAAAACTCAACCGCAATTTCAAGCTCTGTTTCAACATCAGTCGCAAGCCGATCAATGATTCTCCAGCAAACTCTTTAATTGATCCGAGCGGGAAGGGTGGCGTAATTTTTTCATCGCCTTGGCTTCGATCTGGCGGATGCGCTCACGCGTGACTTCAAATTGTTTGCCGACCTCTTCCAAAGTGTAATCCGTTGCCATCTCCAGACCAAAGCGCATCCGCAAGACCTTGGCTTCGCGCGGGCTGAGTGAGTCTAAGACTTCTTTGAGTTTTTCTTGTACCGAGGCTTGCATGGCGGCGGCCATGGGTGACAGCGTATTGTTATCCTGAATAAAGTCGCCTAATTGTGAGTCGCCATCGTCACCGATCGGTGTATCCATGGATACCGGTTCTTTGGCGATCTTCATGATCTCGCGTACTTTGCTTTCGGACATTTCCATCTTCTCGGCAATGATTGCCGGATCAGGTTCCAGGCCATTTTCTTGCATCAATTGACGTTTGATGCGATTCATTTTATTGATGGTTTCTATCATGTGAACCGGTACGCGGATAGTGCGCGCCTGATCCGCAATCGCTCTGGAAATCGCTTGCCGTATCCACCAGGTTGCATAGGTAGAGAACTTATAGCCGCGACGATATTCAAACTTATCGACCGCTTTGAGCAAACCGATATTGCCTTCCTGGATCAGATCAAGGAATTGCAAACCACGGTTAACATATTTCTTGGCGATAGAAATAACTAGACGCAAATTCGCCTCTGTCATCGCACGCTTGGCATCGGCTGCGCGCTTCTCACCTGCGATCATTTGCTTATTAATTTTGCGCAGATCGCTTAGAGGCAATGCGACTTTTTCTTCCAGCGTGATGAGTTTTTGTTGCAGCTCATTGGCGGCATGGATATGACGACGGATTAGCAGGCTATATGGCTGCTCTGCATCCATTTCATCCTCTAACCATTGGGTATTGGTCTCGTTGCCGAGGAAACTGGTGATAAAGTGCTGGCGCGGCATGCCACATTTGTTGACTAATAAATCCTGAATTTTTTTCTCGATCTGACGCAGTTCCAACATCTGTTTGCGTAAGGTGTCGCATAGTTTTTCTATCGTCTTGACTGAAAAGCGGATACCTAATAATTCTTGCGCGATGCTTTGTTGTGCTTTGACATAGACCGCGTCATTGGTATTCCTGGCGCTGCGCATTTTCTCAAACTGTGCGGCGATCACGGCAAGTTTTAACAAGACGGCATTTTTAAGTTGCAGTAATTGCTCTTCGCTCACCGCGTCATTGCTGACGGCATCATCTTCGTCTTCTTCATCCTGATCATCTTGCTCGTCACTGCTGACGTTGCTGACAATGGCGGACTGAATCAGATCTTCATTCGCGTTGGGGTCCATCAAGCCATCAACGATGTCGTCGATCTTAGTTTCATCCTTAGCGATTTTTTCTGCGATGGCTAGCAGTTCTGCAATCGTGCTTGGGCAGGCAGAAATGGCTTGCAGCATATCTTTCAAGCCATCTTCAATACGCTTGGCGATTTCTATTTCGCCGCTGCGCGTCAGCAATTCAACGCCACCCATTTCACGCATGTACATACGCACAGGGTCGGTGGTGCGACCAAAATCGGCATCGACGGTGGACAGGGCTGCGGCTGCGGTGGCTTCTGCTTCATCATCGCTGACGGCATTATTGACGCTGTCTGTCAGCAGCAATAAGGTCGCATCGGGTGCGCGGTCATACACTGCCACACCCATGTCGTTGAGTGTACTGATGATGCTCTGAACCATTTCTGGATCAGACACATCTTCTGGCAAATGGTCATTGATTTCGGCATGCGTGAGGTAGCCGCGATCTTTGCCGATATTGATGAGCTTGGTGAGTTTTTTACGATAATGCTCTAACTGTTCTGCTGATCTTGCCGCGTTGGCGCTACCAGAGTTGCCGGTGCCGGCTTTTCTGGCCTTGGCTCTGGCAACGGATTTCAGTTCAGCAGACTCAACCGCGTTTAAGGCGCGGATTTCTTCATTCTCGAATTGAAATTCGCTAGGCTTTCGACCACGTTTAGCGGCTTCTTTGACGCTTGGAAAGGTGTAGCTTGAGGTATCTATGCTCTCTAACGCGGACAGTTTGGATGTTGCTGAGGCTGCTGATACTGTCGATACTGCTGATACTGTTGGCGACACAGATGCCACCGGTGTTACTGATATTGCCGAGGTCGGCGAAATGATGGTGACTGGTGCGACGGCTAATTTTTCTCGTTTCGCATCGGGTCTTCCATCTGACATCGACTGCAATACCGGTTTTGGCGGCGTTGTTACTTTTGCTGGGCTAGCTTGGGTCCACACACGCGGCGCACGTTTTTCACTGATACTGACATTGCTCGCGCCCTGTTTTGTTGTCGATCCTGCTATCGCATTGGAGTTGGCAGCGTCTGGCTTAATTTCAGCGCTGGTTTGATCGCTAGGGTTTTCTATATTTTGCCCAGTCGTTACTGATGTATCTAGTGTCTTATCCAGCGTTTTTTTCAATAA
The DNA here is from genome assembly GCF_040544435.1 of Undibacterium sp. GrIS 1.2. Lineage (NCBI taxonomy): Bacteria > Pseudomonadati > Pseudomonadota > Betaproteobacteria > Burkholderiales > Oxalobacteraceae > Undibacterium > Undibacterium sp. GrIS 1.2. The sequence goes on along the minus strand of NZ_JBEONP010000005.1, from coordinate 48,679 downwards.
ACGTGAGGCCGATTTCTTGATCACGACGACAGGTGGTTTGTTGTCTGAAGTCGTGCTGGCTGCGTAGTAATCTGCAAACGGCTCGTCAATGACCGTTACTGCTTTAGCCATCGCTTCTGCTGGTTCTGCCAGCAATGGCGTGGCTGGCGTGGTCTGCGGCAAACTGCTCGCTACTGCAGGCTCAAACATGGCAAGCGCATCGCTAATCTGGGCGATGACTTCTGGTGCAGGGACGATGAGTTGAGCTGACATCTCCATGTTGGCTGGTAACGGCGCATCTTCCGCAGTCGTTGGCTCGATAACGATGATGATGTTTGCATCGGCGTCAGCATTAGCGGCTTTCTCAATCGCGGCACTACGTTCTGCTTCTGCCAATGCCACTTCTGATTCTGCAATTACTTCCGGTAATACTTGTGGCAAGGCCGGCGCTAATTTCGAGCGGCGTTTGGTAATCACAGTCACCGGTGCCGTGATAATGGTTGGTGTGGCATCGCTAAGAATTTGTTCGTGTACCGCAGTTTGTACCGCAATCATCTTGGTCTGCACTTGCGCCGAACCCGGATGTTGCATGGCTGACGCGTCCTTGGCAGGACGGCTTTTAATCCCTAGCGTGAGAGTGGATGCGCTTTTTTGAAGAGTGATACGAGTGGAGTCAGTTGAATTATTTTTCATTGAGCAAAATCTAGTACAGCAACAAATTCTTATTAATCTGCTAAGTCCACGATATTAAAGATGAAAAAAGCCCGCTGATGAAAGCGGGCTTTTTTATTCATCCGAGGACTTGGAGAATCGAAGCGCGGATTATCCTCGGCTTCATCTTTCTTTGCAAGCAGAGATGCTGATTTTTCGACTAAATTTGCCTTTATTTTCAGCATCTGCCATCGCAGGCAGTAATCGGCTGAAATTGACTCGACCATTGCCTCAACTTGATATTGTTTCTACACCAGTTTGATACGGGGAGGGTAGTTGCTCGAGTCTTCCAATTGCTGATTGGATTAGCCCAACTTGTCTGGCCAGTCTTATGCTGACGATTAGTTTTTTTTAATCATTTTATGTTGAGGGTTTTAATATACTCCCCTTAAAAATTAATATAAATACCGTATTGTCCAATTAATATATGGACGATTAATAAATACATATAGGGAGTATGTTTAATATGTCCGCACGAGCTATGTTTAAAAAGCCGCCGGGGAAGTAGCTTAACCGCGATAAGTAAATTGCCCTCAAAAGTGCATCCGCCATCAACTCAAACCCCAATAGAAATTCTCGGTTGAAAATCGTTTTTACATTTGACAGAAAGTTTCCGAAAAAAGCTTTTATACTCATCGCAGATTATTTTTAGAACCAGTTCAATGAAACCTCGCACCACTGCTAAGTCCATTCCGCCCACTTCGCCGGCCATGCTAGATCAGGCGGCATCCAAGTACCACGACCCCAGTTTTTCTCATGCCGTGATTGCTTGGCAAAAACAGCATGGCAGGCATCATTTGCCGTGGCAGCAAAGCCGGGACGCTTATCGCGTCTGGTTGTCTGAGATTATGTTGCAGCAGACCCAGGTGGCGGCGGTGATCCCTTACTATCAGCGATTTTTAGAGAGTTTTCCGACGGTGTTTGCTTTAGCCGCTGCGCCTGCTGAAGAGGTGATGGCGCACTGGAGTGGCTTGGGCTATTACACCCGGGCGCGCAATTTGCACCAATGTGCCAAGGATGTGGTGGCGAATTATGCCGGGCAGTTTCCGTCAGACCCTGCTTTATTGCAGCAATTACCCGGGATTGGTCGCTCCACTGCGGCAGCGGTGGCGGCGTTCTCTTACGGCACCCGTGCGGCGATTATGGATGGCAATGTCAAACGGGTTTTTGCCCGGGTATTCGGGATTACTGGTTATCCGGGGATTAAGACAATAGAAGACGATTTGTGGTTGCGTGCACAAGCCTTGTTGCCAGAAACGGATATCCAGGCCTACACACAAGGTTTGATGGATTTAGGCGCGACGCTGTGTACCCGCAGCAGACCTGATTGCCCTCGCTGTCCTTTGCAAGCATCTTGCGTCGCTTATGCGCAAGGCCGCACCGCTGAATTGCCAACCCGCAAACCGAAAAAAGAACCAAAAGAAAAGCATACTTTGATGCTGGTGCTACGGCATCAGGGACGAGTCTTGCTGGAGCAACGGCCTGACAGCGGCATCTGGGGCGGCTTGTTGTCGCTGCCCGAACTGGACGGCATGCAGGAATTAAATCCCGACAGTCCCATGGGTGATTTGCTGGACTTTAGCAGCACTTTGCCAGAGCAAAGTTTGGCGGCAAAACAAGTAGCAAATCAATTTGGGGAAGTGACAGATATCCGGCAATTGCCAGGATTTTTACATGGGTTTACCCACTTCAAATTACATGCGCAAGTGCTGCAATTTAATCTGGCGCAGCTCGCATCCCAAGTCGCCGAATCGCGTTATGTCTGGCTGGATTTAAGGCAGGTGGGACAAGCCGCTTTACCAGCGCCGGTGAAAAAATATTTAATGGAACTTTGATGCCGGTATTTTGATCCGAGTTTTATGATGTTTCATCGCATTAAAATTGATTTCATCGCAAGCTTGCCGAATTGAATAAGAGCGGCGCAAACTTAGGTCTGTACTACAAGAGTCCTCGATAAAAGTATAAATAAAGACATGAATAGAAGCGCTTCATGTTGTAGCCTTGCTTTTTACAAATGCCGCTACATTTACAGTATTATTTTTAGAAATTTAAAACAGATGAACTTGCTTAACTCCGTCGCTAATATCAGTTGTCGTGTGGGTTTTGGCCTTGCCTTCATGCTGGCGAATTCCGTTGCTGCATCAGCTCAATTGTCAGCGCAAGTGTCAGCTGAAGTATCAGCTGAAGTATCAGCGCAAACTCTTGCTGAAATGACCGCTAGAGTCAAGACCAGCTCTTGCCGTATTGCTGATTATCCGCAAGAGGTGCAATGTGGTCAGATTCAGCGTCCGCTTGACCCTGCTCAGCCCGCAGGTAAAAAAATTACTGTGCATTTCGTTGTGGTGCCCTCGCAAGATAAAAACAAATTAAGTGATGCGGTCTTTGTCCTCGCAGGCGGACCAGGGCAAAGTGCCATCAATGCTGCGGCTTGGGGGCAGACAGTATTAGGGCGTTTAAATCGTCGCCGTGATTTGGTCTTTGTCGATCAGCGCGGGACAGGGCAAAGCGCACCGCTGCAATGTCCAGAGCTAGAGAACGGTGGCGATCTGGCAGATACCAACGGTACCGTAAAGTTAGCACTTGCTTGCATGAAGAAATTGCAGGCCTTGCCCTATGGTGACTTGCGGTTTTTTAGTACCAGCATCGCAGTACAAGATTTGGAGGCAGTGCGGCTTAGCCAGGCTTACGGAAAAATCAATTTGGTTGGTGCATCCTACGGGACGCGAGTCGGCTTAGAATTTTTGCGCCAATATCCACAATCTGTCCGGCGTTTAGTGATTGATGGCGTCGTGCCGCCCGACATGCGCTTGCCTGCTGCAGACGCGCAAAAGGCCCTAGACGGCGTCTTCGCAGATTGTGCTAAAGATGCGCGTTGCAACAAGGCTTATCCTGATCTGGCCGCGTGCTGGAAAAAATTATTAGCGAGTCTGCCGCAATCCGTCACGGTAATACATCCACGTCTGGGCAATAAAATCCCGGTCACGATCAGTCGCGATACCTTGCTGAGTTTGGTGCATAAAACTTTGTATGCGCCTACCAGTGCAGCCGCTTTACCCTACGCGTTGACGCAGGCCGAGCAAACTAATTATGCGCCTCTGATTACCTTAAGCGGCGCACTGGGTTTGCCTTCTCCTTTGGGCATTGCTTATGGTATGCATTTTTCAGTCTGGTGTGGTGAAGCGTATGCTCATCCAATACTGAAACCCGCTAGCGATGATTTTGAAAAACTCATGGACGGCATGTATGGGGCGGTCTGCGCCAACTGGCCGCATGCCGTAATTCCGCCAGCTTTTTACACCATTCCAGTCAGTCCGGCACCGGTGTTGTTACTCAGTGGCGGCATCGATCCGGTAACCCCTACCCGCCATGGCGACAGCGTCGCTAAAGCGCTTGGTGCAAATGCTCGCCACATCACGATAGACAATGCAGGCCATGGTTTGTTATCGCAAGGATGTGTGCGTGATGTGGTGTATCGCTACTTCAATGCCAAAGAAGATCAGGACGCGATTAAGGTCGATGCGAAATGTGTACACCAGATCCCGCGACCGTTAGCGTGGCAAGCTCCGGCTATTACTTTGCCCACCACGCCGATGCCAGAAACAGTAGCGCCGCAAGGAGCCAAGCCATGATCATCGTCCATGATTTACACAAAGCCTTTGTACGTCAGGGTAAGCCAAAATTTGCCTTCAACCTCAATTTTGGTAAGCGTCAGCAAGAAATGGTGAAGGCAGTTGATGGTGTTAGTTTTACCGCAAGCGATGGTGCGATTACTGGCTTGTTAGGTGCTAACGGTGCCGGCAAAACGACAACTCTGCGTATGGTAGCGTCGCTGCTGGAATCTGATCGTGGCGAGATTTCAGTTGACGGTATTAAGGTCAGAGCCGGTCAGCAAGGCACACAATCCAATATGGGTATTTTGTCCGATGCGCGTGGACTGTATCCACGTTTAACCGCACGTGAAAATATTTATTACTACGGCACCTTGCATGGCATGTCGCGTAGTTTGATTGAGCAACGTACTGATCAGCTTGCTCATTGGCTGGAGATGACAGCATTACTGGACCGGCGTACCGATGGATTTAGTCAGGGCGAGAGAATGAAAACTGCTCTAGCGCGGGCTTTAATTCACAACCCTAAAAATATTATTCTGGACGAACCGACCAATGGTCTGGATGTGGTTGCCACCCGTGCACTGCGTGATTTTTTACGTTGGCTAAGATCGCCGGAAGGTGGCGGTAAGTGCATCATTTTTTCTACTCATATCATGCAAGAAGTTGAACGTTTGTGCGATCAGGTGGTAATCGTTGCACAAGGGCGCAATGTGGCGAAAGGCACGGTGGCGGAATTGTTACAGCAAGCGGAGGAACCGAATTTTGAAGACGCGTTTGTCAAGCTAGCTTTTTTAAATCGTGAGACTAATTCAGCAATTAGTTCAGCAACTAAGCCAGCGATTAGTTCAGAAATTAATTCAGCAATAGCGACGGAGAGGACATACTGATGAAAGCCATGCTCGCTATTTTTCGTAAAGAAATGATGGATGCTATGCGCGACCGCCGTGCCTTGCTCATCGTCATTTTTAGCTCGCTATTTTTAGTGCCAATGCTGCTGGTCATTATGTCCGAGGTCTTGTCACAAGTGGAGTCTCAAGAAGAGAAAAGATCGGTGCTGGTAGTTGGTATCAACAATGCGCCCAGCTTAGAAAATTTCATTTTGCGGCAAGGTTATAAAGTCAAGCCTGCGCCGGCAGATTATGTCGCCAAATCCCGTAGTAAAGAATTGGATCAGCCGGTGTTATTGGTCCCGGATGGTTTCGATGAAAAGCTGGCAGCGGGTCAAAAAGTGACTTTAGAAATCGCCTACGACACGTCTAACAAGCAAGCTGAGTTTGGTTTGCGGCCGCTGAAAAGAATTTTAGATGCTTATACCCAGGAAGGTGCGGTGATGAGCTTAATGATGCGGGGTGTATCGCCAGAAATCTTGCAATTGATTGAAGTGAAAGAGCGTTATTTAAGCCGCCCCGAAGAGCGTAAAGACAGCATTACCAGCATGTTGCCGATGGCGATGTTAATGGCAATTTTGATGGGCGGCATGTACGCCGCGATTGACGCCACCGCTGGCGAGCGCGAGCGTGGATCGCTGGAGCCCTTGATGATGAACCCGGTCTCTGGCTGGCAATTGGCGGTTGGCAAATGGGGCGCGGTGGCGACGGTCAGTATGTTAGTTGTGGTGCTGACGGTACTGAGTTTTTTTCCGTCGCAATGGCTGATACGTAATGAGACCTTGCGGGCTTTATTCCAGTTCGGGATCAAAGATGCACTGGGATTCTTATTGGTCTTGTTGCCCTTAGCCGCTAGTCTGGCAGCCGTACAGGTAGCGATTGCGCTAGATTGTAAAAGCTATAAAGAAGCCCAAGTCCGTAATCAAATGTTTATTCTTGTGGTGAACATGGTACCGATGATGATGTTATTTTCAACCGGACCAGAACCGACCTGGTTCCGCTGGGTTCCGGTACTGGCACAAAACCAGATGATGAATAAAGTCTTAAAAGGTGAGGCCTTGAGCATGGTCGTAACCATGATTGCACTTGGAGTTTGTGTTGCCTTGACGATCGCCAGCTTGTCGTATGTGGCGCAGAAAATGCGGCGTGTGGTGATGGCTTAGGGCTGTAGTTTAGATTAATCCAATATACTCCCCCATAAATTTCAATAAAACGGCTTATTGTCCAATGATTATATGGACGATAAATAATACATATGGGGAGTATTTATTATTGGCAGAAAGAATCTGCTGTCGCGTTGCGCTTACATTGCGACGGTATTATTCCTCAACACAACTATGTTATCTGCGTTTTAGGAGTGATCATGGACTAGCAGAAAAGCTGGATTTGATTAACCCAACCGGCGATGTCTTACCAGAACTTGCTCTGCGCTCTTAAAATAATCAGCTAATTTTTCCACCATAAATACCGAGCGATGCTGGCCCCCGGTGCAACCAATCGCTATCGTCAGATAGCTGCGGTTATCGTGTTTAAACGAGGGTAGCCATTTTTCTACAAACTGTCGTATGTCCTCATACAAATCATGCACGACTGCCTGGCCGTTTAAATAGTTGATGACCGGAAGATCGCGGCCGGTTAATGCACGCAGATCCAAGTCGTAATAGGGGTTAGGCAGCATCCGTACGTCAAACACAAAATCAGCATCTAGTGGGACGCCGACCTTGAATGCAAACGACTCAAACATCAGCACTAAGGGTGCATGTTCTATTTGGACGACATGTTTAACCCATTCGCGCAACTTATTGGCGCTGAGATTGGACGTATCAATAACATGCGACAGAAACTGAACTGTTGCCAGGATTTCGCGCTCTTCCTGAATACATTCCATCAGACTAAGGCGATCACCTAAAGCAGGATTTTTTTGCAGACGATGAGAAAGAGGATGGGTGCGGCGAGTTTCAGAAAATCTTGCTACCAGTGATTCGGTGCTGGCAGTTAAAAACAAGATTTTGACTATGTGACCTTCACTACGCAATTTTTGAACCGTATCCGGCAAACTGGTCAGCAGATGGGCACTGCGCGAATCAATCGCCATCGCTGCTGATTGTATGCCTTCGCTAATCAGGGTGCTGACTAACTCTGGTAACAAGCTGGGTGGTAGATTATCGACACAATAAAACCCCGCATCTTCTACAACATTGAGCGCAACTGATTTGCCAGAGCCAGAAATACCAGAGATAAGTATGATGTGCATGATGGTCAGATTGGTGGGGAATCAATGTCTGTATTTTGACACTGATTTCAAATGTTATCTGACATTTAACTACATCTTGTCCCGGGGATGTACTGTGTTCGCACTGAACTTTATGTCGAGCTGATGTCGAACATTGCGGTTTGTTAAGAATGATTCGAATCTTCATTCATGGCACGACGCTGTCGCTCCATAAAATCTTCTAATGTATTGATACCGCGTAATTGCAAGATAGTGTTACGCACCGCGGCTTCCAGCAGTACCGCAATGTTTCGTCCAGCGGCGACTGGGATAACGACTTTGCGTATGGGTAATCCTAAGACTTCCTGGCTAGGAGAATCAATCGGCAGACGTTCGTAATTTTCTTCCAGCGTACTGCGTTTGACCAGATGCACAATCAGCTTGAGGCGCATCTTGCGACGCACGGCGGTTTCACCAAAAATTGCTTTGATATCGAGCAGACCAAGGCCACGTACTTCCAGTAAATTTTGTAATAATTCCGGACAGCGACCTTCTATCATATTGGGAGCGATACGCGAAAATTCCACCGCATCATCTGCCACCAGTCCATGACTGCGGGAGATCAGCTCTAGCCCCAGTTCGCTTTTACCCAGGCCAGATTCGCCTGTGATTAATACGCCAACTCCAAGCACATCCATAAACACGCCATGCATAGTCGTGCGTTGTGCCAGCTTTTTGGACAGATAAACGCGTAAAAAATCGATTACCTGTGCAGAAGGTAAGGGGGTAGAAAACAGGGGAATATTATTGTCGTCGCAGGTGGCCAGAATCGCTTGCGGCGTTTCTAATCCTTGTGCCACGATCAGTGCCGGTGGCGCACCGGCAATCAATTCTTTAATCAAATTACCGCGTGAATGCGATGGTAATCGATGGAAGTAGGCCAGTTCTTGATGCCCTAGCACCTGAATACGGCCGGGATGGATAAAGTTAAGATGACCAACCTGATCCGCAGAAGAGGTGGCGTCGCCCGTAATTTGTTTATCACCGCCAGAGAATCCGGCAAACCAGCCTAACTGCATTGCATCCCGATTGTCATCAAAGATTTTTTGTATAGTCAGTTCGGTCAGTAGTGGCATGGTAGCTTGATTAAAATCAATGGGAGGGACGTGGACAACAACGACAACAAAGCGCAATTACCGCAGGTTGGCGCTTTGATTTGCCAAGCTAGACAAATTCAGACAAATTGTGGATTTGGCTGCCAGGCGATAATTTTTTCATAAATAGCACCGGCGCTGACTTCACTGTTGAGCGTATCCCGAAATGCCTCGTTGGATAACATTTCAGCAACTTCAGACAATATCTCCAGATGTTGCTGCGTCACATTGTCTGGCATCAGCAGAAAAATCAAAATGCTGACTGCTTGTCCATCTGGAGACTCGAAAGGAATTGGCTCTGCCAAGCGCACAAATGCCGCAATCGGCGCTTTTAATCCCTTGATACGACCATGCGGAATAGCAACACCATGACCAAGCCCGGTTGAGCCCAGACGTTCTCTGGCGAACAGGTTATCCGAGACGGTAGAGCGAGCAATACTGCAATTATTTTCAAATAACAGGCCAGCTTGTTCAAAGGCTCTTTTTTTGCTGGACACTTCTAAGTCCAGTAAGACGTTGGAGAGGGGGAGTATTTTCGCAATGTTTGTCATGACGCAAGATCTGTATTTCAGCAAAATGGTGCGATGCACAAGAGGCGCATCTGGCAAATTATAGGCTTCTTTTCTTTGTCTGCCTAATTGACAAAAATACTAACAAAAGCTTTAACAGAAACGCTAAGAGAAATTGTTGAAAAACGGATAAAACTTCTAAAGTAAGCTTAAGACCGCATGACGAAAAGCTTTGGTCGGTTTAGCGCGTATGACTGATCAACAATTGTTCAAACTCGTCTTTTGGCAGCGGCTTACTAAAATAATAGCCTTGCATTTCCTGGCAACCAGATTCTGTCAGGAAAAACATTTGCTCCGCTTTTTCTACACCTTCGGCCGTAACACTCATACCCAGCGCATTCGCCATCGCAATAATGGCGTGCGTCAAAATCACAGAATCCTGATTTTCTGGAATCTCGCGGATAAACGAACGATCAATTTTCAGATTATCAATCGGGAAGCGTTGCAGGTAAGACAGTGACGAGAATCCAGTGCCAAAGTCGTCCAGTGAAATGCTAACACCCAATTTTTTAATCGCTGCAAATACTGGCAACAACAGGTCAATTTCACCCATTAATAAGCCTTCGGTAATCTCTAGTTGCAACGCATTCGCAGGTAAGTTGGTTTCCTCTAACACCTGATGGATAAACTTCACCAGACTAGGATCTTGGAATTGACGTGGCGAAATATTGACGCTGACGACCAGATCTGGGATGAGAGTATCGCGCCATACTTTGGTTTGTTTGCAGGCTTGTTCTAAAACCCAGCGACCAATAGGCAGGATCAAACCAATTTCTTCTGAAATCGGGATAAAGTCCGTTGGCGGGATTAAGCCAGATTCTGGCATTTGCCAGCGTATCAGTGCCTCTGCACCCAGTATGCGTGAGGTGCTCAAGCAGACTTTTGGCTGGTAATATACCAAAAATTCTTCCTCGATCAGGGCGCGACGTAAGTTTTTCTCTAAGGTATAACGATGCTGGGCGCGGACATTCAATTCGGTGGTGAAGAACTGGTAGTTATTCCGTCCTAGTTCCTTGGCGTAATACATGGCGGAATCTGCGCTGCGCAGCAAGGTCGGTGCGTCGTCTGCGTCATGAGGGAAAATGCTAATGCCGATTGATGTACCAAGGTGGTATTCGTTACCATCGATCAAGAACGGCTCACGCATTTGCGCGAGTACGCGCTCAGCCAGCTCTTTTAAATGCAAAGCGGTATCAAAAGCTTCTGCCACAATCACAAATTCATCGCCACCCAAGCGGGTTAGCATGTCGGTAGTGCGGATACACGAGTTAAGTCTGGTCGCTACATCTTTCAATAGATTATCGCCAGCCGCATGTCCGGCAGTGTCATTCACATTTTTAAAGCGATCCAAGTCCAGAAATAATACAGCGACTTTATGCTGGTTATGCCTCGCGTTAAACAAAGCATGCTGCAAACGCTGATGGAGTTGATGCCGGTTCGGCAAGCCCGTCAGTGCATCGTGGGACGCAATATATTGCAACTGGCGCTGAGTTTCTCTGACCTCTGTGGTATCCGTAAATGAGATTAGGACGGCAGTCGTCGCTTTACTACTGATTTGACTGATCGGTAAAACATTCACGACTAACCAGGCAATAGAACGGTCACGCAGTTCCAGCCCTATAGATAAATTCAGGATGGGTATATTGGTACGAAACACCTTGGAGACTAAATCGTCTCCCATTTTTTGTTCTGTGCCATCTTCATTGATAATGCGCTTGAAGTAGCGATGACGACGACCGGCATTTTGCGCATCATTCGAATTGATTTTTAAAATTCGCATGGCGCTGGGATTGCAGGTCAGAATTTGTCCGCCAGGAGCAACCACCATAATACCTTCAGTCAGATTAGTGACGACAGAGCGGTAGCGCTGTTCGCTTTCTTCTAGACTTTGCTCCATGTTTTTTTTGTCGATTGCTAAAGCAATCAGATCGGTCGCATCTTTGATTAATGCTTGCTCATCCTCACTAGGGCTACGTTTGGTGTGGTGGTAAATATCTACCGTTCCAAGTACCACATTAAACGCAGTAGTAATTGGCACTGACCAGCAAGAGCGCAAGCCATGCTTAAGCGCTAGTTTCCGACCGTGCTCCCAAAGCTGATTATGTGCGATATCGTCCACCACAATAATTCTGTTGTGGTGGATTGCCGCCGGGCCCGATCCGTTACGCAAACCAATCGGAAGTGATTCTATGGAGACGCAAAATTCTGCGGGCAGTGATGGCGCTGCGCCCAGCTGCAAGCTTTGATTACGCTCATCAAACATCATGATGGCGCATAGTGCTTCATTATCCAGCAAGCGTTCCATGCGATCACAAACATCTTGCAAAATATGTGCAAGCGGTTTGTCCAGAGCAATCATTTCGAGGATTTCTTTCTCGTGATGTAAAGCTTCATGAACACGACTAGATTTGTGTCTGGTTACATACTTGAGGGTGTTTGAATCAGATGTTGCTAAATCCGATGTGGAGACGTTTTTATTTTCTCGCACCACCAGTTGTATTGCGGCTTTGGATTGATATGAAAAATACGCGCCACGTACATCTATCTGTCGATATTCGCCATCCATTTGTCTACACTGACATATTTGCGTAGCGCAATCTGCTTGTAGTACTAGCTGTTGATCTAGCAAGTGACTTAAAGACTGAGTTTCAGAGGAGGACGCAGACAGAGATGCACCGCTGAGTTCAACTGGTAGCAATAAAAACTCGCTTGCCTTTTTACCCAGAACTTGCGTAGCGGATTCTGCTTTCAATAAAGTGATACCAGCGATGTTGGTATAGACCAATATCTCATCAATAAACACGTAAATCGCGTCTGGATGATGTTCTAACAGCGCAGCTTGCCAATCATTACTATTAGCAATGTCATTTTTCGTACTGCTTAACTTGGCTATGGAACTCACAACAATATGGCTGAGGCTGAAATATTAATTATTGGCTAATGTAACCGATGCACGGCAGTGTCACAACTACTTAAGATCAAATCGGACGAATACCAACAGTACATCGCCATTTCCCTTATTTTTTGACAGGCGCGGCACATAAGCGGCCATGACTTTGCTGCTTCTTGTGCCGATTGATGCTACTGGCAATACGATAGGGAATGGAAAATGGTGAAAGTAGTCAGCACGACTGATCAACAGTGTTGTGTATCCAAGCCCCGCCTCAAGCGGCCCCAGAGGTTTCATCCATTGGTAAGCATAGCCTGCCATCAATTGTGGTTTGTAATGAGAGTCGGTAATGCCTAGCGCATACAAAGATTCTTCATTATCTTTAGCATCCCGGATTTGCTTGCTAAAACCCATACCCCAAGCATCTTCGTTTAATTCGGCAATTCGCTCACGTGTATAAGTGCCCCGACCATGATGTGCGTAGCCGGAAAGCATAATGGATAAATCTCCCTCGTCCATTATTTTATGTGCTTTGGCTTCCGAGTCAGATTTAAATCGTTGCCACCAGCTCATATCTTCTGCTGATTTCGGCGCTGGCATTGTTGCCGCAACGTCTGTTGGTAGCACGTCTGGCGTTTCTGACGCTATTGCTGGAGCACTTGCGCAGATGCCCGCAATACTGAAGTAAAGAAAAAGGCTAGTTTTTTTAAAAATAGAGTTCAACATAGTGAGAAAATTAAGGTTAAAAATTATTGATATGCCTTAAGAATAAGCATTATTGGAGTACCTTACTGGCATCAATTACTGACGTGCATTCCTTGCGTTGGGAGGCTTTTGACCTGTGCTGAAATTGCTACGCCATGGATTAATATCTAGTCCGCCGCGTCGGGTATAGCGCGCATAGACCGATAATTTTTGCGGTTTGCAATGCTGCATGATGTCGCAGAAGATGCGCTCTACACATTGTTCGTGGAATTCGTTATGGTCGCGAAATCCGATTAGATATTGCAGCAGACTCTCCTGCTCGATTTGTGGTCCTACATAGCGGATTTGTACGCTGCCCCAATCCGGTTGTCCGGTCACCAGACAATTTGATTTGAGCAGATGAGAGACTAAGGTTTCTTCCACGGGAACAGATTCTTGATTGGCTTTGAGCAAAGATGGATTCGGTGTGTAGCTGCTGACCTCAATATCTAACCTGTCCAGCAAACTACCTTCCAACTCCAGCATCTTTAATTGTCCAAACTGTTCTGCCAAGGTCAGTGTGACATGCACCGGCGCACCAAAACCGGCAGACAAATCGGCTTGTAGCAAACTGATTAAAGCGTCTGCACCTGCTAACTTGGTTTGATTGAATGAGTTGAGATAGAGCTTAAAGGATTTGGATTCAACAATATTGGGCGAGTCTGCCGGCACGCTGATGGTGGCAATTGCCACTTGGGGTTTGCCACGCAAATTGAGCCACGAGACTTCATAAGCATTCCAGATATCCAGACCAAAAAAGGGCAATGTGTTGTTATGAATGCCAATTTCTTCCCGCTTGCCAGCGCGCGCAATGGGGAAAAGCAAACTAGCGTCGTAATCCGACTGATATGTCGCAGGCTTGCCCAACAATGATTGCTCGGGGGAGTCCGGTGCTGGATTGATCGGTAAATTTTGCTTGGAGTCTGGTTTTGGTTCTGTCATAGCATCAAATTTTGTAACGTTGGCATCACGTTGGTATCAATATAGATCGTTAAATTAACCCAAAAACAACTGGTAGGCTGGGTTACTGCTTTCATCCCAATAGCGGTAGCCCAGCGAGTTGAGGAATTCTTTGAATGCCTTCATCTCCTTCTTTGGAACCTGCAAACCGACTAAAGTTCGTCCGTAATCCGCGCCATGGTTACGGTAGTGGAATAAGCTGATATTCCAGTTCGGTGCCATGCTATTTAAAAAGCGCATTAATGCACCCGGACGCTCTGGAAATTCAAAGCGGTACAGTAATTCATTCTCCGCCAGCGCACTTTTGCCGCCGACCAGATGACGAATATGCAGCTTCGCTAATTCATCATGTGTCAGATCGAGCGTAGGAAAACCATGTTTGACAAAATTCTTGGCGATTTTGCTGGAATCGTCCCGGTTACTGACTTGGATGCCGACAAAAATATGCGCGGCTTTTTGATCGCTGATACGGTAGTTGAATTCCGTCACATTGCGTGCGCCGACCAGTTCGCAAAAACGGCGGAAACTACCGCGTTCTTCCGGGATCGTCACTGCGAATACAGCTTCGCGCGCTTCACCGACTTCAGCGCGTTCTGCCACAAAACGCAGGCGGTCGAAGTTCATATTCGCGCCGCAAGCGATAGTGACTAAAGTTTCATTCTTCAGCGGTTTTTTGCTCGCTTTGGCGCGTTCAATATACGCTTTGCAGCCAGCAACGGCTAAGGCACCGGCGGGCTCTAAAATACTGCGTGTGTCTTGAAATACGTCCTTGATCGCCGCGCAGATTGCGTCAGTATCGACCAGGATGATGTCATCGACCAGCTCTTTGGTGATACGGAAAGTTTCTTCGCCGACTAATTTGACGGCTGTGCCGTCGGAGAACAGGCCAACGTCGTTTAAAGTAATGCGTCGACCGGCTTTGACGCTGCGTGCCATGGCGTCGGAATCAACCGATTGCACCCCGATGACTTTGATGTCCGGGCGCACGGCTTTGACATAGGCTGCAACGCCAGAAATCAAGCCGCCGCCGCCAATTGCGACAAAAATTGCATGGATAGGCTGTGCATGTTGGCGCAAAATTTCCATTCCTACCGTACCTTGGCCGGCGATGACATCAGGGTCATCAAATGGATGAACGAAGGTCAGTTTCTGCTTCTTTTCCAATAAAACCGCTTGCGCATAAGCATCGCTATAAGAATCGCCATGTAAGACGATGTCAACATTGCTGCCGCCAAATGTACGCACTGCATCTATCTTCACCGGTGGCGTGGTGGTTGGCATCACGATCACCGCTTTGCAATTGAGCTTGGCGGCAGACATCGCAACACCCTGCGCATGATTGCCAGCAGACGCACAAATCACCCCACGTTTTAATTGTGCTGCGGTCAAATGTGCCATTTTGTTGTACGCACCGCGTATCTTAAAGCTGAAGACACTTTGCATATCTTCGCGTTTAAACAAAATTCGGTTTTCCATGCGAGCTGACAAGCTAGGGGCAAATTCCAGCGGTGTTTCAAATGCCACGTCATAGACGCGGGCTGTCAGGATTTTTTTAAGATAATCGGTCGTCATGGAGGTGGTGTTGGAGGTGATTTGACTTAGTCGGGGTAGTAAAAAAGCATAGAAATCATGCAAATAGCGTACAAAAACGATAGCAAATAGCATGTCATTATAATGGATGCCATATTTAAGACACTATAAGAACGCGACAAGAGCGCTGTTTAAGCAGCATGACGCACCATCACCCAACTACAGCAGCATCACAACAGCATCGGATTAGTATGATAGAGGCAGCGATTCATGGTTTATTAAATTTATTGGCACTGCCAGAAGTCGGGTTGACTTCGGTATTTTTGATTAGCTTTATCTCCGCTACTTTATTACCTCTGGGATCAGAGCCGGCTGTTTTTGCCGTGATTAAGGCGAATCCCAATTTATATTGGGCGGTAATGTTTGTCGCCACCGTCGGCAATACCTTGGGTGGCGTGGTCGATTATTGGATGGGCTATTACGCTAAAAAAGCGTTTGCCGCGGAACGCGATACCACTTGGTTTCGCTGGCTCCGGCGCTTCGGTGCTAAGACGATGTTACTTGCCTGGTTGCCAGGGATTGGCGATCCGATCTGCACCTTGGCCGGGTGGCTCAAACTCCCTTTTTGGCCCAGCGTGATGTACATGGCCATCGGTAAATTTTTGCGTTACCTACTAATGACCTGGCTATTGCTCAATGTTCCGGATGGTTTCTGGCGTGGACTGGCAGATTTGTTGGCATAAAAATCCTCCTGTCTCACAATAATTTGGTTCGATACCAATTTCAATACCAGTTCAATCCCATTGTCTAAGGCGAAATAATATACTGCTATGTGTATATTATTATGTCCATATGTTTGTTGGACATTAGGTGGTATTTTCCAACATACTCCCTTTATTTTTAAAAATCTTTCAATAACTCTTCGCCAAATAATCTTAGGAAAAATCAAAATATTCCTCAGTTTGTATGGCTGGTAAGGCGTATTAAGCGTAAGGCTGTTACCGCGTGGTGCGCCGCAATAGGCTAGAATGGTTTGTAATTTCCTAGCATATTTAAATCTGGCGGCCGGGCTTGCACATAATTTTTATGTGATGCCCATGTGATACGCAATTGATACGCATGTAATGCAAATCGATGTTTCACTTTGCCGCCCTTGATCAGTCCAAAAGATCCCACTGATGAACGCTCCAGCACAAATTCAAGCTCTACTTTCTGACCTCGCTCCGGGCGCTACGCCTACCCGCGTGCGCGAAATTCCTTATAACTACACGTCCTTTTCAGATCGCGAAATTGTGATCCGCCTGTTGGGCGAAGATGCCTGGGATTTGCTGGACAAGCTGCGTGGTAAGCGCCAAACAGGACGTTCTGCCCGTATGCTCTATGAAGTGCTGGGCGATATCTGGGTGGTGCGCCGCAATCCGTATTTGCAAGACGACATGCTGGACAATCCTAAGCGTCGCCAAGCCCTGATCGATGCGCTAAATCACCGTCTGGCGGAAGTGGAAAAGCGTCGCCTCAGCACGATTAATGATGACGACGGCGAGCGCAGCAACAGCGTAGAAATTTTGGTGCAGGCAGCGCGCAAAGCTGTCGCCCAATTCGCCAAAGAATTCCGCGATACCTACGACTTGCGCAAGCGTTCCAATAAGCTGTTGGCAAAATACACCGCAAAAGACAATATCAAATTTGATGGTTTGTCGCGTGTCTCGCACGTCACCGACGCCACCGACTGGCGCGTGGAATACCCGTTTGTTGTGCTCACGCCAGATACCGAAGATGAGATGGCGGGGCTGGTCAAATGCTGTATCACGCTGGGTC
The DNA here is from genome assembly GCF_040544435.1 of Undibacterium sp. GrIS 1.2. Lineage (NCBI taxonomy): Bacteria > Pseudomonadati > Pseudomonadota > Betaproteobacteria > Burkholderiales > Oxalobacteraceae > Undibacterium > Undibacterium sp. GrIS 1.2. The sequence continues at coordinate 31,614 of NZ_JBEONP010000005.1, read as the reverse complement.
TGACCATCATTCCGCGTGGCGGTGGCACCGGCTATACAGGCGGTGCGATTCCGCTCACGCCATTGTCAGCGGTGATCAATACCGAAAAATTAGAGCAATTAGGCGCGGTCGAAATGACGATGTTGCCTGGTGTTGATCGTGAATACGCCACTATTTATTCCGGTGCCGGCGTCGTGACCAAGCGGGTCTCGGATGCCGCTGACAAAGCTGGTTTTGTATTCGCAGTTGATCCGACCTCGGCAGAAGCCTCCTGCGTAGGCGGCAATGTCGCCATGAATGCAGGCGGTAAAAAAGCGGTTTTATGGGGCACAGCGCTGGATAATCTGGCCTCTTGGAAAATGGTCGACCCCAACGGCGATTGGTTGGAAGTCACGCGACTAGAACACAATCTTGGCAAGATTCACGATGTTGCAGTAGCTAAGTTCAAACTGGAATGGTCGCATCCCGGCGAAAAGACGCCGTTTAAAACCGAGCAATTAGATATCCCTGGTCGCACCTTCCGCAAAGAGGGTTTAGGCAAAGATGTGACCGATAAATTTCTGGCGGGTTTGCCTGGTGTACAAAAAGAAGGCTGCGACGGTCTGATCACGTCGGCGCGCTGGATTTTGCATAAGATGCCTAAATTTACCCGCACCGTTTGTCTGGAGTTTTTCGGTCAGGCACGGGACGCGATTCCGAGTATTGTCGAGATCAAAGATTATCTGGATGGCTTGCCAAAAAAGGGAGGCGAGAATTTCTCGACTCTGCGTCTGGCTGGCTTAGAACATCTGGACGAGCGCTACTTGCGCGCCGTTGGTTACACCACCAAATCCAAACGTGGCGTGTTGCCCAAGATGGCCTTGTTTGGCGATATCGTCGGCGATGATGAAAACGCTGTAGCACAGGCTGCATCCGAAGTAGTACGTATGGCGAACACCCGTGTGGGTGAAGGTTTCGTCGCAGTGAGTCCGGAAGCGCGCAAAAAATTCTGGCTTGATCGCGCCAAAACGGCGGCGATTTCTAAGCATACCAACGCCTTTAAAATCAACGAAGACGTGGTTATTCCACTGGATCGTATGGGCGAATATACCGATGGTATTGAACGCATCAATATTGAATTATCGATCCAGAATAAGTTGGCGATGCTGGAGCAATTGCAGGCGTTTTTCGTCAAAGGTAATCTACCGTTGGGTAAAAGCGAAGATGCCGATGGTGACGATATTTCTGCCAACGAATTACTGGAAGATCGCGTATTACAAGCCAAGAGTTTGCTCGCTGCCACGCACGCACGTTGGACGTATTTATTAACCCAGCTCGACAAACCCTTGCGTGATGCACGGGATGAACTGGTTGCACTGGAACTAGACAAACTCGCCTTCGTCTTTGATGAGCGCCTGCAAGTACAAACTGATGCGACGGTATTTAGTATTGTGCAAGACCGGACGATTCGCGTCTCTTGGAAGCAAGAAATCCGAGCGCATCTGCGTCAGATTTTTAATGGTAGCGCGTTTAAATTGATCTTGGATGAGTGCACCGCGATTCATAAAAAAATCTTGCGCAGCCGTGTCTTCGTTGCTTTGCACATGCATGCGGGCGACGGCAATGTGCATACCAATTTACCTGTTAATTCCGACGATTACGAGATGCTGCAAGTGGCGCATCATGCTGTTGCCCGCATCATGGTGCTGGCGCGTTCGTTGAATGGCGTGATCTCCGGCGAACACGGTATCGGCATCACCAAGCTAGAGTTCTTGACGGAAGATGAGATCAAGGATTTCCGCTCGTACAAATTACGGATCGATCCGGAAGGGCGCTTTAATAAAGGAAAATTGCTGAACCTGCCGGAGTTCGCCGCCGACCTGCGCAATGCGTACACGCCGTCCTTCGGATTGATGGGACACGAGTCGCTGATTATGCAGCAGAGCGATATCGGTGCCATTGCCAATAGCGTAAAAGATTGTCTGCGTTGCGGTAAGTGCAAACCGGTGTGCGCTACCCACGTGCCGCGGGCGAATTTGCTGTACTCACCACGTAACAAAATTCTGGCAACATCCCTGCTGGTCGAAGCCTTTTTGTATGAAGAGCAGACCCGTCGCGGTATCTCGATTAAGCACTGGGAAGAATTTGAAGATGTAGCCGACCATTGCACGGTCTGCCATAAATGTCTGACGCCGTGTCCGGTCGATATCGACTTTGGCGATGTCTCGATGAATATGCGCAATTTACTGCGGAAGATGGACAAAAAATCCTTCAATCCGGGCACAGCATCAGCAATGTTTTTCCTCAACGCGAAAGATCCTGCGACGATTAAAGCTGCCCGTCAGGTGATTTTTGGCTGGGGTGTTGCGGCGCAACGCTTGGGTAATACCGTGCTCAAGCAATTAGCGAAAAAACAGACTAAAGCACCGCCGGCATCCTTGGGCAAGCCTGCGATGAAAGAGCAGGTGATTCACTTTATTAATAAGAAAATGCCAGGCAATTTGCCGAAGAAAACGGCGCGGGCTTTATTGGATATTGAGGACGATAAAATCATCCCGATTATTCGCGACCCCAAAACTACGACGGCAGATACTGAGGCGGTATTTTATTTCCCCGGCTGCGGATCGGAGCGCCTGTTCTCGCAGGTAGGTCTGGCGACCCAGGCGATGTTGTGGAATGTCGGTGTCCAAACTGTATTGCCACCGGGTTATTTGTGTTGCGGTTATCCGCAACGCAGTGCCGGGCAATTCGACAAAGCCGAAAAGATGATCACAGACAACCGCGTCCTTTTCCACCGGATGGCAAACACGCTGAATTACCTCGATATTAAAACTGTGGTGGTTTCTTGTGGCACTTGCTATGACCAACTGGCGACCTACCAGTTTGAAAAAATTTTCCCGGGCTGCCGCATTATCGACATTCATGAATTTTTGTTGGAAAAAGGGATGAAGCTAGAAGGTGTCAATGGCACGCGCTACATGTACCACGACCCTTGCCATACGCCGATGAAGCTACAAGATCCGCTTAAAACCGTGAACGCGCTGATTACGACAATCGATAATGTAAAGATTGAAAAGAACGACCGTTGCTGTGGCGAGGCTGGTACGCTGGCAGTATCGCGGCCGGATATTTCGACGCAAATCCGTTTCCGTAAAGAAGAAGAAATGCTCAAAGGTGCGGATAAATTGCGCGCCGATGGTTTTGCTGGTGATGTGAAAATCCTGACCTCTTGCCCAGCCTGTTTGCAAGGCTTAACCCGCTACGATGAAGACTCGGGCACGACCGCAGACTACATCGTGGTCGAAATGGCCAAACATGTTTTGGGCGAAAACTGGTTGCCAGATTATGTGGCACGCGCCAACAACGGCGGTATAGAACGGGTGTTGGTCTGATGGTGAATTTGACCAGCGAGCTGAAGAATAATTTGATGAGTAAGTTGACCGAAGCGCCAGCATGCGAGTTGTGCGATCCTCAAACTGGGGAGGTGATTTTTGCCAGTCAGCGGTGGCGAGTATTGCTGGTAGATGATGCCAATTACCCGGGTTTTTGTCGCGTGGTGTGGAATGACCATATCAAAGAAATGACGGATTTGCCGGCAGCAGAACGCAATGAAGTGATGGAAGCCGTCTGGCATGTCGAGCGGGCTATCCGTGAGGTAATGCAGCCACATAAAATCAACTTAGCCAGCTTTGGCAATATGGTGCCGCATTTGCATTGGCATATTATTCCGCGTTATACCGACGATTTGCATTTTCCGAATCCGGTATGGGCGCAGGCAAAAGTGACCGCCGATGCGCAGGACGAATCAGCTCTGCTGATCATTAGCGCCAGACAGGCTTTATTGCCCGGATTGAAGGCCGCGATTATTAATCGTTTATCCCAAAACAGCGAAAATTAATCAAGGGTGTAATTAAGAGAGTAATTCAGAATTTCCACCGGAACAACACCAGACAGTTCGCCAAAGGTACAATTGCCGGTATTGCGCGTGGACTTACAGCGATTTAACATATACCCCCCTCATTTTTATAAATATTGCCGTATTGTCCAATGATTATACGGACAATTAAATATACATAGTGGGAGTATTACTTAAAGTGTTGTGCGCCTGGGAATATGGTGTTTGTCTTAAGTGCTCGTTAAGCTGACCGGCAAGTGACTGTCAAATAAGCAAGCAGCACTAATGCCGCGCAATACTTTAATTGCTCAATATCAACCATCAACATAGCAGCCAGCACAGCAGGAACATCATGACAGGCTCCAAACAAAGTATCCCGACACCAATCCCTACGGCATTAAATGTACGTACTCAATCACGCGTGTTGGAGGTTCATTTTGACGATGGCAAAGAATTTACCTTGCCATTTGAATTGCTAAGGGTGTATTCGCCTTCCGCTGAAGTACGCGGCCATGGCGTCGGGCAAGAGACCCTACAAACCGGCAAGCGCGACGTGACGTTGACGGCGCTTGAGCCCGTTGGCAATTACGCGGTACAGCCACATTTCTCCGACACCCACAATAGCGGGATTTTTAGCTGGGATTATCTGTATTGGCTGGGCGAAAACCAGGCATCACTTTGGCTGGACTACATGACCCGATTGCATGTAGCAGGTTATCCAGATGACACTGGCCGCGATGCTCCTATGCAAGACAAGCAAGCAAGTGCCTGCGGTCATCAACATTGAGCTAAAACCGGCAGAGCCCTATAATCCAGATACTTATGCGCACAATCTCTTATCAGCCAATATCATGACCAATACCACTCATTTCGGATACACCACCGTAGAAGAAGATCAAAAAGTACACAAAGTGGCGGAGGTTTTTCACTCAGTTGCCGCTAAGTACGATGTGATGAATGACCTGATGTCGGCGGGCTTGCACCGCGCATGGAAAATTTTTACGATTGCCCAGGCTGGCGTGCGGCCGGGCTTCAAAGTGCTGGACATTGCTGGCGGCACAGGTGATCTCGCCAAAGAGTTTGTCAAGCAAGCGGGCAAGACAGGCGAGGTCTGGCATACCGACATCAATGAGTCCATGTTACGAGTCGGTCGTGATCGCCTCTTGAATAAAGGCTTGATTACCCCAACATCACTTTGTGACGCAGAAAAATTGCCTTTTCCTGATAATTACTTTGATCGCGTGAGTGTGGCATTCGGTTTGCGGAATATGACGCACAAAGATCAGGCATTGGCAGAAATGCAGCGGGTGCTGAAGCCGGGCGGCAAATTGCTGGTGCTGGAATTTTCTAAAGTGCCAGAAGTAATGCAAAAGCCTTACGATCTGTACTCTTTCAAGGTGCTGCCTTGGTTGGGACAAAAGATTGCGAATGATGCTGACAGTTATCGTTATCTGGCCGAATCGATCCGTATGCATCCAGATCAGGAGACTTTGAAGGGCATGATGCAAGACGCTGGTCTGGATCGCGTGCAGTATTTTAATTTAACGGCAGGTGTGGCCGCTCTCCACACTGGTATCAAACTCTAGGAGTTGCAGGTATGAACAAGATTTTTAATAAAGCAGTCGTTTCCATCATGCTGGTTGCAGGTGCACTGGCAATGACCGTATCTGACGCAGATGCTAAGCGTTTGGGCGGCGGCGGATCGATTGGACGTCAGTCCAGTAATGTGTCGCGCCAGGCTGCGCCACCAGCTAATAATCCAGGCAGTAATTTGAATCAAACTAAACCGGCTGCACCAGCCGCAGCGCCAGCGCCGGGCGCAGTTCCGCCAAAGCCAGCTAGTCCTTGGAAAGGGATTGTAGGCGGCTTGATTGGTGGCGCCTTGTTGGGTGCGATGTTCTCGCATTTTGGTCTGGGCGGTGCTTTAGGTGGCGCATTAGGTTCCATCCTGACAATCGCTTTATTGGCTTTTGCAGTGATATTTATTATCAGAATGTTCCGCCGCAACAGTGGAAATAGTGGCAATGTTAGTAACAACAGCGCAGTGCCATCGGCGTTTTCGCAGCCATCTTATGCAGGAGTCCCTTCTAACACACCAGAAATCGGCTCCCGTATTGAACCTGCTACGCAAACAAGTTCCTTTAACAGTTCCGCGGCAGCACCTGCGACCGCTGCACCTTGGGGCGTTCCGGCAGATTTTGATGTGCCAGCATTTTTGCGTAACTCAAAAACCTACTTTATCCGTCTGCAAGCGGCATGGGATAAAGCCGATATCAGCGATATCCGCGAATTCACCTCTACTGAGATGTATGCAGAAATCAAACTGCAAATCCAGGAACGTGGCGCTAGCCCGAATGTGACCGATGTGGTGTCGATCGATGCCGAGTTAATGGGTCTGGAAACGGTGGGCAATGATTACCTCGCCAGCGTCAAGTTTAGCGGCATGATCAAAGAGGCAGCTAATGCGCCGGCAGAAGCGTTTAATGAAGTCTGGAACTTGTCTAAACCTATAAACGGTCAAGGCGGTTGGGTATTGGCCGGTATTCAGCAGCTTTGATTCAACAACTTTGATTCAGCAACTTTGATATCGCTTTAAGTAGATCAATCTCAAACCTCCCGGCAGGGATAAACTGTTAAACTGGAAACCGCCCATCAACCATGGGCGGTTTTTTTATTTGATCATGACATATACGCTTCCTATCGTTCTCTTCATCAATCATTTGCTGGCACAGGAAAACTGGGCTAAGAGCAAGCTATTACCTCACGCGGGAAAAATTGCCTGCGTCGATTTGCAGGCATTTACAATCCGCCTAAAAATAACTTCTGATGGCATGGTGGAGTCCCTCGCACCTGATCCGGTCGAGCTTAAAGCTGACGCTGATGTTGCTAGTCAGGCTGAGCGCAACAACGTCACCATCCGTCTTCAGCTCAGCGATCTGCCTTTGATCGCCCAAAATCGTGAGCGCGCTTTTTCTTATGTCAAGATAGAAGGCGATGCCGACTTTGCTAATACGATTTCTCATCTAAGTCAGCATTTGCGCTGGGAGGCAGAAGATGATCTGAGCAAATTGTTTGGAGATATCGCCGCGGTCCGCATGGTATCTGGCGCACGCAGTCTGATGCAGACTGCTAAAGAGACGCATCAAAAAATCCAGGAAAATCTTGCCGAGTATTTTCTCGAAGAAAACCCGATGTTAGTCCGTCCAGCGGCAGTTACCGCGATGGGGACAGAAATCAATAAGTTACGTGATGATGCAGAACGTCTCATCAAGCGCTTAGAAAAATTAGAAAGGTTGCGTTGATGCTGTTTAAGTTTTTGCGTCTCTTCAAAATCATCCGTATCGCAATTCGCTATGGGATTGATGAAATTGCGATTTCAGGTTTGTCCGTGCCGCGCACTGCCAGAGCGATTAATGCCTTACTTTTTTGGCGTGATTTGTCTGCACCGCGCGGCGAACGCTTGCGTAAAGCACTAGAAGACTTAGGGCCGATTTTCGTCAAATTTGGTCAGGTGTTATCGACCCGCCGTGATCTGATGCCACCAGATATTGCAGACGAACTCGCCAAATTGCAAGATCGCGTACCGTCGTTTGACCCTGATCTGGCAATTGCGCAAATCGTCAAGTCTCTGGGTGCGCATCCTGATCAATTGTTTGCCAGTTTTGACCGGATTCCTGTGGCTTCTGCCTCCATCGCTCAGGTGCATTTCGCGACACTCAAAGACGGGCGAGAAGCTGCCGTCAAAGTGCTGCGCCCTGGCATGAAGGACACTATCGATAAAGACGTCGCGCTGATGCAAATTGCTGCAGGCTGGCTAGAAAAACTCTGGGCCGACGGCAAGCGCCTCAAGCCACGCGAGGTCGTAGCTGAGTTTGATAAATACTTGCATGATGAATTGGATTTGATGCGGGAAGCCGCAAACGGTAGTCAGCTACGGCGCAATTTTGCTGACTCCGATTTACTGCTGGTGCCTGAAATGTACTGGGATTATTGTTCTTCCTCCGTGATCGTGATGGAGCGCATGAAGGGTATTCCGATTTCTCAATTAGATAAGCTAATTGAGGCCGGCGTCGATATGTCCAAGCTGTCGCGAGATGGTGTCACCATCTTCTTCACTCAGATTTTCCGGGATGGTTTTTTCCATGCCGATATGCATCCGGGCAATATTTTAGTCTCCACCGAGCCAGCGACTTTTGGGCGTTATATTGCACTCGATTTTGGTATCGTCGGCACGCTCAATGATTTTGATAAAGATTATTTGTCGCAGAATTTTTTGGCTTTCTTCCGTCGAGATTACAAACGGGTTGCAGAGGCACATATCGAATCTGGTTGGGCACCTAAAGAAACCCGTGTCGATGAATTGGAAGCAGCGGTACGTGCTTGTTGCGAGCCGATTTTTGATCGGCCATTGAAAGATATTTCGTTTGGTCAGGTCTTGTTGCGCTTGTTCCAAACTTCTCGCCGCTTTAATGTAGAAGTACAGCCGCAATTAGTTTTGCTGCAAAAAACTTTGCTGAATATTGAAGGTCTGGGCAGGCAGCTTGATCCCCATCTGGATCTGTGGAAAACCGCCAAACCCTATTTGGAACGCTGGATGAGTGATCAGATCGGCTGGCGCGGTTTGTTAGAAAAGTTTAAAGCAGAGGCACCACGTTACAGCCATATTTTCCCGCAATTGCCACGACTTGCACATCAGGCGCTGACGCGAGCAGGTACACAAGGTGAGAATAGCGAACTACTTGCCGCACTGCTGCTAGAGCAACGGAGTACTAATAAATTATTGCGTACTATTATTTACTTTGGTGGTGGTGCCATTGCAGGTGCATTATTAGCGCAATTAGTTTTACATTTGCTATACCTCTAAGCTTATTACAATGCAAAACTTCTCCAGTAAAGATTCTGCCGAGACGCATTTTTGGGATGAGCGTTTTGAAACCGCATTCACTCCTTGGGATAAAGGCGGCGTCCCTCAAGCCTTGCAAGATTTTGTCCGGGCTGCAGAGGCGCCATTGGTTACCTTGATCCCGGGTTGTGGTAATGGCTATGAAGCCGCTTTTTTTGCGCAAGCCAATTGGGATGTCACCGCGATTGATTTCTCTCCCGTCGCTGTGCGAAGTGCGCAGGCAGCTATCGGGGTCTGGAGCAAACATGTGCTTGAGGCTGACTTTTTCCAATTTAATCCAGCATGTCCGTTGCAGCTGATTTATGAGCGCGCGTTCTTTTGTGCTTTACCTCCGCGGTTACGCAAAGATATTGTGCAACGTTGGGCTAGTTTATTGGCAGAGGGCGGCTTACTGGCAGGCTACTTCTTTTTTGAAGATGTGCCGAACGTAACATCAGCAACGTCAGTAACATCAGCCGCTAAAGCCGCAACACCGAGCGCATTACAGGATACAAAACCTAAAGGCCCACCGTTTAGTATCCAGCGCCAGGCTTGGCAAGAGCTGATATCGCCCTATTTTTCGTTGGTGGAAGATTGTGATGTCAGCGATTCTATTGATGTATTTAAAGGGAAAGAGCGCTGGCAAATCTGGCGGCGGCTACCCGTTTCTGTCACTTGATAATCCGTCTGCAAAGTCTTGCCAGCGACGCGTCAGTATTAACCTGCGTGCTGTAAATACAATTACCTGAATTATCATGAATTTTTTTAAACCTCGCTCTCCTTTAGCGCATTTATCCGGCATTCCATTGAACGCTAATGCAGTCACTACTTTGCATAGCGCGCTGGAGTTTCGCTTGGAGTTGCTTAAACAAATTGCCTCCGCAAAACAGCGCATTTATCTCTGCAGTTTATATCTGCAAAATGACGAGGCTGGTAGCGAGCTTGTAGAAGCATTACATAAAGCAAAAGCAGCTCGCCCTGCACTTGATATTGCGGTGCTGGTTGATTGGCATAGAGCGCAGCGCGGGCTGATCGGTGAGGCTAAAAAAATAGGTGAGCAGGCGGGTAACGCTGGTTGGTATCAAAAAATTGCATCAGCACATACGACACATGTCCCCATTTATGGTGTCCCGATTCAGACCAGAGAATTATTCGGTGTCTTACATCTAAAGGGTTTCGTCATTGACGATAGCGTCATCTACAGCGGCGCTAGTTTGAATAATGTTTACCTGCATAAATTTGATAAATATCGACATGATCGCTATCTGATTTTGCAAAGTACCGCGCTGGCGAATTGTATGCAGTTGTTTATTCGAGAACATCTATTATCTGCTTCTGCGGTACATCGGCTGGATATCGCAGAGATTCCGACAACGCAAAGCATTCGTAGTGATATTCGTAGTTTTCGTGAAAAACTCAAACAAGCGCGTTACAGCATTAGTTCGCAGGACCATAGCCAGACAGAGGGAAGTGAATCAACAAGCTTGAGCGTGACGCCTTTAGTTGGCGTTGGTAAAAATAATCCACTCAATAAAGTGATCTGCCAGTTGCTCGCTGCAAGCAAGCATCAGATTACAATTTGTACTCCTTATTTCAATTTTCCTTTAGCGGTCACCAGAGAAATCAATCGTGCCTTAAAACGAGGCGTTAAGATTGATATTATCGTTGGCGATAAAACTGCGAATGATTTTTTTATTCCGCCAGATCAGGCGTTTAAAATCATTGCTGCTTTACCTTATCTGTACGAGACTAATTTGCGTCGTTTTGCAAAGTCACATCAGACGGCCCTGAATAACCGGCAACTTAATTTGCATTTATGGAAAGACGGCGACAATACCTATCATCTGAAAGGTGTCTGGATTGATCAGAATTACACCCTGATGACAGGCAACAACCTCAACCCCAGAGCGTTTCGCCTGGATCTGGAAAATGCTTTACTGATCCATGATCCGCAACATGAATTAGCCAAACAAAGAGAAGCTGAGCTGCAGAGTATTTTTTTGCACACTATGTCAATCGACCATTACCGCTCACTAGAAAAAACCAGCATGTACCCGGTTGAAGTGCGTAAATTATTAAGCCGGTTGAGCAGAACCAGGCTAGACCGTCTGGCTTATCGGGTGCTTTAATCTGTGTTTCCAATCTAGATTTTCTATTAAATCTCCTATCACCTCGTAGCAACGCAGACGGCATTTGTTGTTTAAATGGAAAATCTGCTTTAAGCAAAATTTGCTTTTTGATCGAGGCTTGTTAAAGCCTTGCCTGTAAGGCAAAAGACAAACTCAGCTTTTTATAGAGAAGTTGATATGACGTTTATTTGACACACTTTGTCTTATGTAGCCAAGTCTTGCGCCTCTCTTAGACTTCAAAAGTTCACAATCTTTATCTCTGTGTATGAGTTGGGGGAGAGATTTCAAGCAAAAACACGTCACTTGTCGTGTTACCATGTTTTGAACTATTTAAAGTATCTAACTCATTCTATTCATGTTATTCGGACGCAAAAAAAATCCATTTTCTAATACAGATAATTTTCCATTAATGGATTCTGTTATAGATTTTGACGAAACCTTGCCTTCGATCGAATCTACAGGACGTCGTCAAAACGATACGTCAAAGACGCCAGTCAAACGTACTACCCGTCAAAAATGGCTGATCGCCAGTCTTATGATTGCCTTTTACTTTGCAGGAGTCTTGGTGTTTTATAGCCTGGGCATGGTACAAAAGTCTACTGTAGTTGTCCTGACGGGCCTGATTGCGATTTTCCTCGCTAGCTTTTACTTTATTTTCCGCTCGGGAATTCATCTTAATTTTCGTGAGAAACGATTAAAGCTTCCGATCGTGACGACCGCTTTGGCATCAATGTTAGTGATCTGTTACCTTGATCCAGCAACCCATATTCTTTTTACCCCGTTCACTTTTATTGCGATTGCTTACGGCATGTATCGCATCTCTAACAAAGAAGTGATGATCTTGGCGACAGCAGTCTTGCTCGGTTTTGCTTTGGTAATGTTTTTGCATTATCACAATTGGCATAATCTTGCTCTTCTAAAGCTGGAATTCATGCACTTGGTTACCTTGGTAGTTTCTTTGCCAGCGTATGTTTTTTTAACCGGGAAAGTGCAGTTGCTGCATCGGGTATTGCACCGTGCTAGCCGTAAAATAAAAAATATTGAGGAGGATGCTCAAAGGGATAATCTTGTCGGTTGTTTTAATCGGCGTTATACCGTTGCGGCACTAGAAGAGCAAAAGCAATTATCGGATGAAAACAATACGCCATTTTGCTTGGCGGTCATCGATCTAGATCACTTTAAACGGATTAACGACGAGCTCGGTCATCTTGGCGGTGATGAGGTACTACGTACTTTTTCACAGATAGCGCAAGAGAATATCCGCACCGGAGACATCTTTGGTCGTTACGGTGGCGAGGAATTTTTGCTGATTTTTCCAACTACGCCATTGTTACCTGCATTGAATACGTCTGAGCGGATTCGCTCCCAAGTAGAAGTGTATTCCTGGGATGAGGCTCTGCAGCGTCGTGTTTCCGTCTCTATCGGCGTGACACAATATATTCCGGGAGAATCGGTACTGGAATTGTTCTCCAGAGCAGACACAGCGATGTATATGGCAAAACAGGGCGGTCGCAATCAGGTTGTTGTCGAAGAGCCTGTGGCTCGCTAGAGCAGCTTATTTTTCAGTTGCCACGCAGATACACTCAATCGTCCTCAGTTATTTAAAGGGCGCTCTAAAAATCATGATCTGGTAAAAAAGGTCGTGATCATTTCAAACCTTACCGCTCCAAAATACCGATAAGTTGCTGCATCGATGTCAGCAAACTCTGCCTGGCGCCAGAGTTTATTTACCTCACGGTAAAAGTTTTTGGAAATCTCCCAAATTTAACCTCCAATGTTTATAAGCCTTTCCGGGGTATATTGGCCCGGGAGGCGCAGATTGTATGGACAAAGAAATTTGGGTTTTCAGTCAAGTCTATGATTATCTTGATCTGCAAAGCAAGCTTAGTAAGCTAGCCCAGAGCACATATTGCTCTGGATAGATAAAAAATTACCAGCAACAATTAAGTTACAAACTCCCTTTGTTTTTATGCACATCTGGGTTAAACCTCTTGTAACTTGCCGTTATAATTCTCCCAGTAAATTTTCAAGCCATTTTTATTGACACTTTTTCGTGTCTTTTGACATCTTATTCGCTCGCACATTCATGAATACTCTTATCTGGTTTGTCATTCTGTACTGGATTATCTCAATCGGTATCGGTTTATACGCCGCCCGCTACGTGAATAACTCCAAAGACTATGCAGTGGCTGGCCGTGCACTGCCTATGTACATCGTCACCGCGACTGTATTTGCGACCTGGTTTGGGTCAGAAACGGTGCTGGGGATTTCTTCCACTTTTGTGAAAGATGGTCTGAGGGGAGTCGTCGCCGATCCTTTTGGCTCATCGCTGTGTTTGATTTTTGTCGGGCTGTTTTTTGCTCGTCCGTTATACCGTATGAACTTACTGACGATCGGCGACTACTACCGCAATAAGTTTGGCCGCACGGTAGAAGTCCTGGTCACCTTATGTATCGTGGTGTCGTATCTCGGTTGGGTTGCCGCGCAAATTAAGGCATTGGGTCTGGTATTTAACGTGGTGTCGGGTGGTGCAATTTCTATGGATCTGGGCATGATGATCGGCGCTGCCAGTGTGCTGATTTATACCTTGATGGGCGGTATGTGGTCGGTAGCAATTACTGATTTTTTACAGATGATTATTATCGTGATTGGCATGTTGTACATAGGCTGGGAAGTCTCTGGCATGGTCGGTGGCGCAGGTAATGTGATTGCGCATGCCGCGAATGCCGGCAAGCTGGAATTTTGGCCTGCACCCAATGCCAAAGATGCCCTTTGGTTCTTTGCTGCATGGATCACGATGATGTTGGGATCTATTCCACAGCAGGACGTGTTTCAACGGGTAGCCTCGTCTAAAAATGAAAAAATCGCTGGTAACGCCTCTGTTCTGGGCGGCGTATTGTATTTTTGCTTTGCCTTCATTCCTATGTTCTTAGCCTATTCTGCCACCATGATCGATCCAAAAATGGTCGAAAGCTTGATCGACAAGGATTCACAACTGATTTTACCGACGCTGATCATGACCAAAGTGCCAATGCTGGCGCAAGTGATGTTCTTCGGCGCTTTGCTATCTGCAATTAAGAGCTGTGCCAGCGCTACCTTGCTGGCACCTTCAGTCACTTTCTCTGAAAATATTTTGAAGGCATTTTTCCCCAAGCAAACGGATAAGCAATTCCTTTTTATGATGCGCTCCGTCGTGTTGGTGTTCACGCTGATAGTGACGCTGTTTGCAATGAACACAGGTTCTAGCATCTATAAAATGGTTGAAAATGCTTATAAAGTGACTTTGGTCGCTGCCTTTGTGCCGCTTGCTTTTGGTTTGTATTGGAAGCGTGCTACCACCCAAGGTGCTTTAGCATCGATAGTGCTGGGTTTGACTTCATGGATATTTTTGGAAATTCAAAGTCCTGAGGGTTTATGGCCTCCGCAACTGGTCGGTGTTGTGGTCAGCATGGTCAGTATGATTGTTGGTTCTTTGTTACCGCAATTCACTCCAAGGCAAGCTGCAGTCTGAGGTTGGTCTGACCTCGGCCTGGATTCTTGGTGAATAACTTGTATGACTTACGCAAAACCTCCCCAAAGCGTTGTAGCTCCGGGGCTTAGTAACTTAGGTATGTAGTACAGTCTTCGTCGCTACGCCTTGCTGAGACAATTTTGTGCAAGTCCTAAATTGCTCAATTAGATCGGCATTGAGGCCGGGAAAACCTTTATAATTCAGGGTTTTACAAGTTTTCTGGATGAACGAAGATGCCTATCTATGCTTATCGCTGTGAAGAGTGTGGTTTTGCCAAGGATGTATTGCAGAAAATGTCTGACGATCCTCTGAGCAATTGCCCCTCTTGTGGCAAATCAAGTTTTAAAAAGCAGGTAACGGCTGCTGGTTTTCAGCTTAAGGGTTCTGGCTGGTATGTGACGGATTTTCGTGGCGGTTCTGGTGGAGCAACTGCGCCAGTGGCAAATTCCGAGTCGGATGCGCCTTCTTCCGCTAGTGCGGAGTCTGGCAAGGGCAGCGGAACCGATGCAACTAGTGTTACGGCGAGTACTACTAGTGCAAATAGTCCAACCAGTGCCAGCAATCTGACTTCTGCTACGCCTACTAGCACATCCTGATTGCGATAAACCTCCGTGCTGGACGAAACTACTGGACGAAAACATCTGATTCAGTCACGACCTTAAATTGACCTTAATTCCATTGGCTGTTAGACAAATAAATGCGTAAATACTTTATTACAGGCTTACTGATATTGGTGCCTTTAGCCATTACCTTATGGGTATTGCATGCCATTATCAGCACAATGGATCAGTCATTGCTCCTGTTACCTGAGCAGTGGCGGCCAGAAGCACTGTTTGGTTTTAAAATTCCGGGCCTAGGTACTATCCTGACGTTGCTAATTATTTTCGTCACGGGTTTGCTGACACAAAATTTTATTGGCAATTATGTGGTCAAGATTTGGGAGGGCTTGCTAAACCGCATTCCTATCGTCAATTCGATTTACTCCAGTGTTAAGCAGGTTTCGGATACTTTATTTTCGTCTTCCGGTAACGCTTTTCGTAAGGCCGTGTTGGTACAGTACCCACGTCAAGGATCGTGGACTATCGGTTTTCTCACTGGAGTTCCAGGCGGGGATGTCGTTCAGTATCTGGATGGCGATTACGTTAGTATTTACGTGCCGACTACGCCAAATCCAACATCAGGATTTTTTCTGATGGTACCAAAAGCAGATGCAATCGAATTAGATATGAGTGTTGATGCCGCCCTAAAATATATTGTATCAATGGGCGTAGTCGCTCCCGATCAACTGCCAGTTGAAAAAAAATAAAGGCAATATTGCTGGGTTTTTAGCGCTTGATTTCATATCAAGATAAAAATCATAGAGTCATTGGGTATCAAAAATTAACGTAATTTTGTATAAATTTAAAACAGACAGGTAAGAAAATATGTCCATGCGTACTCACTATTGCGGCCTCACCACTGAGGAATTACTCGGCCAAACCGTTAGCCTGTGCGGCTGGGTGCATCGTCGCCGTGATCACGGCGGTGTTATTTTTATCGATTTACGTGACCGCGAAGGTCTGGTGCAAGTTGTCTGCGATCCTGATCGCGCCGACGTATTTAAAGCCGCAGAATCAGTCCGTAACGAGTTCTGTCTGCGCATCACTGGCGTAGTCCGTAGCCGTCCCGACGGTACCGTTAATGCTAATTTGAAATCCGGCAAAATCGAAGTGCTGGCACACAATGTTGAAGTGCTCAATCCTTCGGTTACACCACCGTTCCAGCTCGACGACGACAATTTATCTGAAACAACTCGCCTGACACATCGCGTCTTGGATCTGCGTCGCCCGCAAATGCAAAACAATTTGCGTCTGCGTTATAAAGTGACGATGGAAGTGCGTAAGTTCCTAGATGCGAATGGTTTCATCGATATCGAAACGCCGATGTTGACCAAATCTACGCCAGAGGGCGCACGCGATTATTTGGTGCCATCTCGTGTCAACGCCGGTAGTTTCTTTGCGTTGCCGCAGTCACCGCAATTGTTCAAGCAGTTGCTGATGGTCGCCAACTTTGATCGCTATTACCAAATTACCAAATGCTTCCGCGATGAAGATTTGCGTGCTGATCGTCAACCAGAATTTACCCAGATCGATTGCGAAACCTCGTTCATGAATGAACAAGAAATCCGCGATATGTTTGAGGGCATGATACGTCTGGTATTCAAAAACACGCTAGATATCGATTTACCAAATCCTTTCCCGGTAATGGATTTTGCTGAAGCGATGGGGCTATACGGTTCTGACAAACCAGATATGCGCGTTAAGCTGCAATTCACCGATTTGACGGCAGTAATGAAGGACGTTGATTTTAAAGTCTTCTCTGGCGCAGCAAATATGGATGGCGGTCGCGTAGTCGGCTTGCGCGTACCGGGCGGCTCTAACATGCCACGTTCCGAGATCGATGCTTACACGCAGTTCGTCGCGATCTATGGTGCTAAAGGTCTGGCTTACATCAAAGTGAATGAAAAAGCCAAAGGCCGTGATGGTTTGCAGTCTCCAATCGTTAAAAATATCCATGATGCAGCGATCGCACAGATTTTAGAATTGACTGGCGCTCAAGATGGCGATCTGATTTTCTTCGGAGCGGACAAAGCTAAAGTGGTGAATGATGCGATCGGTGCTTTGCGCGTCAAAATCGGTCATAGTGAATTTGGTAAAGCTAACGGCTTGTTTGAAAACGTCTGGAAGCCATTGTGGGTCATCGACTTCCCTATGTTTGAGCATGATGAAGAAAATGATCGTTGGACTGCGACGCACCATCCTTTCACTGCACCAAAAGACGGTCATGAAGATTTTATGGAAACTGATCCGGGCAAGTGCATCGCCAAAGCCTACGATATGGTCTTGAATGGCTGGGAATTGGGCGGCGGTTCTGTCCGCATCCATCGCGCTGATGTACAAAGCAAAGTATTCCGTGCATTGAAGATTGACGACGCAGAAGCGCAACTCAAGTTTGGTTTCTTGCTAGATGCCTTGCAATACGGCGCGCCTCCGCATGGTGGCCTGGCGTTTGGTCTGGATCGTATTGTGACGATGATGACGGGTGCAGAATCTATCCGTGACGTGATCGCTTTCCCTAAGACACAACGTGCGCAATGTTTGTTGACGCAAGCACCGTCTGCTGTAGATGAAAAGCAATTAAAAGAATTGCATATCCGTTTGCGTACCGCTGAACCGGTAATCAAGGCATAAGTAGCGATCATCAACGGTGGTAATCAACAGTGTTGATCAGCAAACAAGCCATCCATAAGGCATAATTAGGGCGCGGTATTCCGCGCCTTTTTTTATTGGATAACATGGTTAAAATTCCTGAATCTGTACTGGTCATTATTTACACCAAAGACTTAGATGTTTTGCTAATCGAACGTGCCGACCAGCCCGATTTTTGGCAGTCGGTTACTGGTTCTAAAGATAGTCTGGATGAACCCTTATTACTCACTGCACAGCGAGAAGTGATGGAGGAAACCGGGATCGACTCCAGTGCGGCTGGTATCGTACTGAGTGACTGGAGGATTTCTAATATTTATGAAATTTACCCGATTTGGCGACATCGTTATGCTCCCGGTGTGACGCAAAACACCGAGCATGTATTTGGTCTGTGTGTGCCACGAAATATCCCAATTCAGCTAGCACCGCGCGAGCATGTGCAATACTGTTGGTTGCCATACCGTGAGGCCGCGGATCGTTGCTTTTCTTCCTCCAATGCGGAAGCGATTTTGCAGTTACCTGCAATGCACGCGCTCGTATGATTGTCCTTTACTACTTTGTTCATCATTGATTGATTTTCCCATGAAATTACGGATTGCGACCTACAATATTCACAAGGGCGTCAGTGCATTTGGACGACGCACACGTATCCATGACATCAAAGCTGCGATTGATTTGCTGGATGCTGATCTGGTATTTTTGCAAGAGGTGCAAGGTCAGCATGATCTGCATGCAGCGAAACATGCGCATTGGCCAGAGCAATCTCAACATGATTTTTTGGCTGGCGAATCGCATCATTCCGCTTACGGAATGAACGCAATATATGAACACGGGCACCACGGAAACGCGTTGCTAAGCCGTTTTGCGATTTCTGATTTTACTAATCATGATGTCTCCGATCATGCTTATGAGCAGCGCGGGATTTTGCACGCAGTGATAGGCACACCTGGTGCCGATATCCATTGTTTTGTGATTCATCTGGGTTTGTTTGCAGCGAGTCGCCGTCGTCAGGTACAGGCACTGATTAATCAGATTAAACATAGTTTGCCGGCTGACGCACCGCTGATCATTGCGGGTGATTTTAATGATTGGCAAAATCATTTGAGCGCCAGTTTGTACCAGGGCTTAGGTGTGACAGAAGTATTTGATAATGTGATTCCAACGACAGGCAATAGTATTTTTTTTTCGCGTAAAAGTAGTATTCAGCATGGACGAACTTTTCCAGCAGGCTTGCCTTTTTTACGTCTGGATCGCGTTTATGTCCGTGGTTTTAAAATAGAAAAAGCGCAAGTCATGACTGGTGCGCCGTGGACTAAATTATCTGATCACGTACCGATTGTGGCAACGCTAGAGCTGATCTCTGTAATAGCTCCAGAGTCAACAAAAAATTCAAGTCTCCTGCTCGACCTGACGTCTGATAAGACCCATGCGTAAGCTCCAGTTTGTTTCTGGTAATGAGGTGCGCTTGCTATGTTGTGGTGCCGAGTATTTTTCTTCCCTGGTCGAAGAAATAGACGCGGCGCAAAAAGAAATTTATCTACAAACCTACATCTTCTCAAACGATGTAAATGATCCCACTGCCATGCGTGTGCAGCAAGCTTTGGTGCGCGCTGCACAACGTGGCGTGATGGTACGAGTCATCATTGACTGGTTAGGCAGCGGTGGCCGGCAATCAGATGCTTTAGTTCATCATTTTATTCAATCAGGGGTCGAGTGTCGCAGTTTTAATCCCTGGTTCAGACGTGGTCTGGCGCGTACCCACAGAAAAATTTGTGTGATTGATCAGCGTTGCGCTTTTGTCGGTGGCCTGAATATTATTGATGACTTAATTGCTGACCACGGTTCTGGAGAAATTTTGACATCGCCGCGTTGGGACTTTGCGGTGCATGTGGTTGGTGCTTTGGTAGAACATATCCGTTTAGAAGTGGCAACCCAATGGATGAGGTTGGGACGTTTAAATCTAAAATCGCGCTTTCAACTATTAAGACGATTACATGACGAGGATCAGGAAAACTCGCATCAGCCAATGTTGGCTACTTTTGTGGTACGGGATAATTTGCGTAATCGCGCCACCATACAGAGCGCCTATTTACATGCATTAGGATTCGCCAGAAAGCGCGCGATACTTGCTAATCCTTACTTTGCTCCCGGCAGGAAATTCCGTAGTGCCTTAATCTCTGCCGCCAGTCGCGGTGTTGATGTGACCTTGCTGGTAGGCGTGGGTCAGTTCCATTTGCAAGATGCAGTGACACATTCTTTTTATCCAAAGTTACTGAAGCACGGTGTCAAAATTGTCGAGTGCCGTAAAACGGCTTTGCATGCCAAAGTCGCGGTGATTGACCATAACTGGGCCACCGTCGGGTCGAGTAATTTTGATGGTCTGAGTTTATTCGTCAATCAAGAAGCCAATGTCGTGATCCGCGATGTTGGTTTTACAGAAAATCTGACGGCGCATCTGGAGCAGGGTATTGCCGATGGCGTCGCCATCATCGCGGCGGACTATGCCAATCAGCCTTGGTATAAGCGTGCTTGGTACGGTTTTGCGTATATGGTTTATCGTAGCCTGATGCGGATTGTGACGCTAGGCGGCTATACCTCATGAAGCTGTACGGCGTTGACTTTACCTCTGCACCGAGCAAGCGCAAAGGAATTACGATTGCCGCCGCAGAACTACAGCCTGCAAGGGGAGATGAGCAGCCGACCTTGGTGCTGCAATCGCTAGCGTCTTTGTCTGACTTTGATCAATTTGATGTCTGGCTACAAAGCCCCGGGCCTTGGTTGGCTGGCTTTGATTTGCCTTTTTCTTTACCGCGAGAACTAATAGAGCATCTGGCTTGGCCTGATAACTGGGTGGATTTGATGCGACATTTAGAAGGCATTACTCGTGCTGAAATGCGCGCGCTATTCAAAGCTTTTTGCGATGCACGACCAGCCGGTAATAAATTTGCCCACCGCGCCACCGATATTCCTGCCAATTCATCACCGTCGATGAAATGGGTTAATCCGCCCGTTGCCTACATGTTGCATGCCGGTGCACCACGTTTGTTGCGTGCAGGACTGCACTTGCCCGGCATCTATTCTGGTGACGCTACAAACCCTGCACACAACGACTATGCAGAGGCCAGAATCGCGCTAGAGGCTTATCCTGGCATGGTGGCACGCAGTATCACCCGTGCATCTTATAAAAGCGACGATAAGCGCAAACAGACTTCAGAGCGGCGCGACGCCAGAGCGCAAATAATTGATGCTTTGGAAGCCGGCAATACGCCCTGGCAGATTCGCCTGGGTTGCGGCGAATTCCGTCAGCAATTATTGGAGGATGGTAGCGGTGACTATCTGGATGCTGCCTTGTGTGCAGTACTGGCAGCTTGGGGCTGGCAGCGACGTGATGCTGATTTCGGCTTACCTCGGTTTGATGCGCTGGAGGGGTGGATTGTTGGTGCTTAGCTGGATAAACCCAGATTTTCCATTAGATCGCTACCACTTCGCAGAAACCCAGACGGCGTGCGGTCTTCAGAGGGATAGCACCACCGCGATTTGAGTGGGAACGCTAGAGCGACAAGTGTGCCTTTGGCGAAACTGCCTGGCGTTGTTGCTCCTCCTAGCAAGATGCAGCTTGCGTCGTCGTCGCGTCTAGCCAGTCAGTTCGCCAAAGGCACACTTGTCGCTGTTCCAATGGAAAATCTGGGTTAAATAGTCTTCCTGATTTATCGTAAATGTATCAAGGATTAAATATACTCCTATATAGTATATTTAAGACGTCCAATTAATCATTGGACATTTGGCATTATTTATTAAAAAATTGGGGGAGTATATTGATTGCCGGCTTAGACGACCTGTTCACTATGGCGCCGTAGTCGCACCGCAACCATTCTTTTAACCTAAGTGTTCTATCCCTTGTTTATCCCGCTGCTGCCTGTATCCCGGCAGTAATAAATCGCAATAAATAGGGCGCAGCAACAGCGGCATTACGTGCCGGACATAATCCTTCTGATAAACGCTCAATCCGCGTATCCACCACGTGATGCAATAACGCCCCAAGTGCAAATTGATAGCACCAGAAAACAGTGGCTTTGGATGCCGTAGGCAAAGCGCCGCTTAAGGCGGCGATAAATTCTCTTGCCATGGGATCATAAAACTCACGGGTAATCCGGTCGCTCGCCTCATGCCTATCTACCACGCCGCGCATCACAATGCGCGAGAAATTAACGCCATGATCCTGCTCATTCAGTTTTAACACCGGAGTAATAAAGGCGGCAATAATGGCGTTTAAGGCGACTTCGGGATTGGTATGTAATTTCGCCAGCCGCAGCTCTGACAGGCGCTCTGCCATATAGCTGCTATGGTGCTCGTAGATGGCGTGATACAACTCATTTTTTGCGCCAAAATAATATCCCACCAGTGCGACTGGCACGCCAGCTTCATGAGCAATATCGCGTATCGATACACCCTGGTAGCTTTGCTCTGCAAAACACTTCTCCGCAGCAATCAAAATCGCGCGTTTTCTTCCGCTTAGATCATCTAATGAGCTCATGGGAATCTTTATTAGAAAGCAATTGCTTGGTCTGCGGATTGTACGACCGTACAAGCATTTGTCTATGCGCGGCGCAGCATTTGCACTTTCTTTGTGCAACCTGTTCACAGTGCCCAACAAATCTCTTGTAATTGAGTGGGGGGTGAAATACATTCAATAAAACAAAAATGCACAATGTTTCTGATCTAAACCCAAGACTTTGTAAACAGTCAGAGCTTGGTCAGGAGAGAAAAAATGAGACTCTACCCGGACTGGTCAGACAGCCAAATTGCATATTAACGACAAATTGACGACAGTTTGACGACACACTAGGCACATATAAACGGGACAATCGTGGGACAAGTTTTAGGGCAAATGAACAGTATCAGAATCGACAAATGGCTATGGGCTGCCAGATTTTTTAAGACTCGTACCCTCGCCACCAATGCGGTCGAATTAGGACGTGTGCTGCAAAACGAAGAACGTATTAAGCCTGCCCATAACGTCAAGCCTGGTGATCTGCTAGAAATTCATCACGCTGACCAAATTTGGGTTATTCAAGTGCTGCGGATATCTGATACGCGTGGCTCCGCTGTAGTTGCACAGAGCATGTATCAAGAAACCGATGCCAGCATCGCTCAGCGAGCCAAGCTTGCACAAGACAGAAAATATTTCCGCGAACCGAGTGCTACACTCACCGGACGTCCTACCAAGCGAGACCGGCGTTTACTCGATTTCAGCAGAAATTAAAAAGGGCGGGAGACTTTAGTTTGATATTTGATTTATATATAGCCTCAATACTGGCCTCAGAAAAAATCCTTATTCAGTAATATCAAGCAATTCTCGTAAGTCCAAAAACTTAGGAGCCAGGTGAGTATCAATGATTTACCTTAGGTGTTTAGTCCCAAATTGTCGTCCTCTAAATAGATACTCTCCTCTAAAGCCGTTTTCTAGTTTGACTTTTAGTGCGCTGTGCTTAATAGTACGAGCGTTCGATTAATTCACATGTTTGCATCATAGTTGTGCGTCTGTGCATCATTTCAATACGAAAAATGTAATATGAATATGACATCGAAATTTATGCGTAAAGGCGAACTTACCCGCGCCGCCATTTTGGATGTGGCCTTAGACGCCGCTAGCCGCGATGGTATCGAAGGTTTAACCATAGGTTTGCTGGCCGACAAAATGAACATGAGCAAGTCTGGCGTGTTTGCTCATTTCGGCTCGCGTGAAGATTTGCAGATCGAAGTGCTGAAGTTGTATCACCATCATTTTGAGCAAGAAGTGTTTTATCCCAGCATGAAAGAAGAACGTGGTCTGCCGCGTTTGCAATCCATGTTTGCCTTATGGGTCAAACGCGTCACGGTTGAAATCGCCTCCGGTTGCATCTATATCAGCGGCGCAGCCGAATACGATGATCGCCAAGGTCCCATCCGCGATGAATTGGTCGGTATGGTGCATGCATGGCAAGGCGCATTGCGTCGTGCCGCGACTTTGGCAATACAGTTGGGGCACTTGGATCAAGACGTAGACCCGGAGCAGATCGTGTATGAAATGTATGGGCTGATTTTGGCGCTACACCACGACGCACGGTTTTTACGCAAACCAGGCAGTGTAGAAAGAGCCGCAGCAGGGTTTGAAAGATTAATTGAATGTTATGCGCCGCAACTGGAAAAAGCTGTCACGGCTTAATTCGATTTAACAAGCCATCAATAAGTGGCTTGTAAGTGATCAACAAGCGATCACTTAAATCGTCGCCAGGTAAGTAGTCATAAAGAATGTAATAACGCCGTCTTAATTTTGTTTTACTTTTTAGTCTTCAGGAGAAAATCATGGGTCAATACGTCGCTCCCTTGCGTGATATGCAGTTCGTTCTGCATGAGCTGTTAGCCGTAGAAGGCGAACTAAAGCATTTGCCAAAATACGAAGAAATTGATGCCGATATCATCAATCAAGTGTTAGAAGAAGGTGGCAAATTCACTTCGCAAGTCTTGTTCCCATTAAACCATTCTGGCGATCGTGAAGGCTGCCATCACGACAAAGTAACGCACGCTGTTACCACACCAAAAGGCTTTAAAGAAGCCTACAAACAATACGTAGAAGCTGGCTGGCCAGCATTGTCTTGCGACCCGGAATACGGCGGCCAAGGCTTGCCACTGGTGCTGAATAATTCATTTTACGAAATGATGAATTCTGCCAATCAAGCCTGGACTATGTACCCAGGTTTATCACACGGCGCATACGAATGTATCCACGAACACGGTACACAAGAACAGAAAGATTTGTACTTGCCAAAACTGATCAGCGGCGAGTGGACTGGAACAATGTGCCTGACTGAGCCACATTGCGGCACTGATCTTGGTATGTTGCGTTCTAAAGCCGAGCCACAAGCTGATGGCTCCTACATGATCTCCGGCGCGAAGATTTTTATCTCCGCTGGTGAGCACGACATGGTTGATAACATCGTGCATCTGGTGCTGGCACGTTTGCCTGGCGCACCAGAAGGCTCCAAAGGTATTTCTCTGTTCATCGTGCCTAAATTTTTACCTAATGCGGATGGCAGCGTTGGTGCGCGTAATCCTATTTTCTGCGGCGCGATCGAAGAAAAAATGGGCATCCATGGCAACTCAACTTGCCAGATGAATATGGACGGCGCAAAAGGTTGGTTGATCGGTCAGCCGAACAAAGGCCTCAACGCGATGTTCGTCATGATGAATGCAGCACGTCTGGGTGTGGGTATGCAATCCCTGGGCTTGACTGAAATCGCTTACCAAAATGCGCTGATTTACGCAAAAGATCGTCTGCAAATGCGCAGCTTGTCTGGCGTAAAAGCACCAGACAAACCAGCCGATCCTATCATCGTGCATGCTGATGTGCGTCGTATGTTATTCACCGCCAAAGCCTACGCAGAGGGTGGACGTGCATTTTGTGCCTATGTCGCTTTGCAGCTGGATAAAGAATTAAATCATCCTGATGAAGAAGTCCGCAAAGAATGCGCTGATGAAGTCGCATTACTGACACCAATCATCAAAGCCTTCATCACCGATAACGCATGGACAGCCACCTCTGAATGTATGCAGGTATACGGCGGCCACGGTTTTATCGCTGAGTGGGGCATGGAGCAATATGTACGTGATTCACGTATCAACATGATTTACGAAGGCACTAATACGATCCAGTCTTTGGATTTGTTAGGTCGTAAAGTCTTGGGTGATAACGGTGCTAAGTTGCGTAAGTTCGGTGCAAAAGTACAAGCATTTGTTGAAGCCAATGGTACCAATGAAGCAATGAGCGAATTCGTTACTCCGTTGGCTGAGCTGGGCGATAAGGTCACTAAGTTGACAATGGAAATCGGTATGAAGGCGTTCCAGAATCCAGATGAAGTCGGTGCTGCTGCTGTACCGTATCTGCGTGTTGTCGGTCATATGGTATACAGCTATTTCTTCGCGCAAATGGCAAAAATCGCTCTGGAAAAACAAGATTCCGGCGACACCTTCTACAAAGCAAAATTAGCGACAATTCGTTTCTACTTTGCACGTCTGTATCCAGAAACAGCGATGCTGATCCGTCAGGCACGTTCTGGTTCTGCAAATCTGTTATCGCTCGAAGCTGATTTGTTCTGATGAAATACTGAGCAGGCGTGGGGTGCAACATACACACCTTTACGCCTCTCTTTCATTTCAAATGGTGCGCATGGCGCACCCTGTGAGATCTAAGCCTCTCTCGTCATTGAGAGAGGGCACAAAGAAATTGCTTTTCGTTGTTCTACGAATTCCACATGAGGTTAAAAATGACCAATTTCATCGTTAAAAAAGTCGCCGTTCTTGGTGCCGGTGTGATGGGCGCGCAAATTGCTGCGCACTGCATCAACGCAAAAGTACCTGTCGTATTGTTTGATCTGCCAGCCAAAGAAGGCCCGAAAAACGGTATCGTTTTGCGCGCGATCGAGAACCTGAAAAAATTGAGTCCTGCTCCGTTCGGCAACAAAGATGACGCAGCCCTGATTGAAGTCGCTAATTACGAAGACAATCTGGAATTACTCAAAGGTTGCGACCTGATCATTGAAGCGATTGCTGAGCGCATGGACTGGAAGCATGATCTGTATAAGAAAGTGTCCCCTTACATCGCACCAAACGCGATCTTCGCATCGAATACATCTGGTCTGTCCATTACGGCCTTGTCTGAAGGTTTTGAGGCTGAATTAAAAGCCCGTTTCTGCGGCGTGCATTTCTTCAACCCACCGCGCTACATGCACCTGGTTGAATTAATACCGACGGTAGCAACCCGTCCAGAAATCATCGACCAGCTCGAAGGTTTCCTGACTACCTCATTGGGCAAAGGCGTTGTACGCGCCAAAGATACACCGAACTTCATCGCCAACCGTGTTGGTATTTTCGGTATGCTCGCCACGATTCATGAAGCAGAAAAATTCGGCTTGTCCGTCGATGTCGTCGATGATCTGACCGGTAAAAAACTCGGCCGCGCTTCGTCCGGTACTTTCCGTACTGCCGACGTCGTAGGTCTGGACACGATGGGTCATGTCATCAAAACGATGCAAGATAATTTGTCCGACGATCCATTTTTTGCTGTCTACAAAACACCAGAAGTATTAGCGAAACTGGTTGCCGCCGGTGCACTGGGTTCCAAAACTGGCGCAGGTTTCTATAAAAAAGTAGGCAAAGATATTCAGCGCCTCGATTTCGCCACAGCACAATATGTGACTGGTGGCGCGAAAGCGGATGACGTTGTTGCCCGTATGCTGAAAGAAAAAGATCCCGTCAAGAAAATGAAGACCTTGCGTGAATCGACCAATGTACAGGCACAGTTCCTGTGGGCGATTTTCCGCGATGCTTTTCACTACATCGCTGTACATAGCGCAACGATTGCCGACAATGCACGCGACATCGATTTCGCAATGCGTTGGGGCTTCGGCTGGAATGTCGGTCCGTTCGAGACATGGCAAGCATCCGGCTGGCAAGAAGTTGCTGGTTGGGTGAAAGAGGATATTGATGCGGGTAAAGCATTGTGTAACGCACCCTTGCCAGCTTGGGTATTTGACGGACGCACAGGCGTACATACAGCAGAAGGCTCCTGGTCAGCGGCTAGCAGCACTTATGTACCACGTTCTACATTAGCGGTATATGACCGTCAGGCTTTCCGCGCTCCGGTATTGGGCGCTGGTGCACCGACTGGTGCAACCGCAGGCACGACTTTCTTCGAAGATGACTCCGTGCGTATCTGGCACCAGGGTACTGATCAGAAGCCTGATGACGTACTGATCTTGTCCATGAAGACTAAGATGCACGTGATTGGTCCTGGCGTAATCGAAGGCATGGAAAAAGCGATTGCCGAAGCCGAGAAGAATTACAAAGGTCTGGTAATCTGGAATGCTGATGCAGCCGAAGGCGGTGCCTTCTCAGCAGGTGCTGATTTGCAAGCGATGTTGCCATTGTTTATGTCTGGTGGCGTCAAAGCCATCGAGCCAGCGATCTCGCGTCTGCAACAAGCACATCAAGGTTTGAAATACGCTAATGTACCTGTCGTCGCTGCAGTTGCCGGTCTGGCACTCGGCGGTGGTTGCGAACTGATGATGCACGCAGCGAAACGCGTGGCTTCTATCGAAGCCTATATTGGTCTGGTCGAAGTTGGTGTAGGTCTGGTACCAGGCGGTGGTGGTTTGAAAGAAGCCGCAGTCCGTGCTGCAGCCGATGCCAAAGGTACTGACTTGCTGCAATTCCTGAAGAACTATTTCACCAATGCAGCGACAGCCGCGGTATCTAAGTCTGCATTAGAAGCGCAAAAAATGGGTTACCTGTCGCAAGACGACGTGATCGTATTCAATGCTTACGAGTTGTTGCATATAGCAAAAGTCGAAGCACGCGCTATGTTTGATGCAGGCTATCGCGCACCAATGCGCAAGCTGGTGCCAGTCACTGGTCGTCACGGTATCGCCTGGATCGCTGCGCAATTGATCAATATGCGTGATGGCGGTTTCATCTCTGCACATGATTACAAGCTTGGTAAGATGATTGCCGAAGTGGTCAGCGGCGGCGACATCGACAATGGCAGTCTGGTCAGCGAACAATGGTTGCTCGACCTGGAGCGCAAAGCGTTTATGGAATTGTTGAATCATCCAAAAACGCAAGAGCGGATCATGGACATGATGCAAACTGGCAAGCCAGTCCGTAACTGATACGCAAATAATAATCGGAGTACACAACATGACTAAACAACTTCAAGACGCTTACATCGTCTCAGCAACACGGACCCCGATCGGCAAATCTGGTCGCGGCATGTTCCGTAATACACGTCCTGACGATTTGCTGGTGCGCGTATTGCAATCTGCATTTGCCCAAGTACCTAATCTTGATCCAAAACTGGCAGAAGACGCCATCATCGGCTGCTCTTTCCCAGAAGGTCCGCAAGGTCTGAACCTGGCTCGTATGGGTATCTTGCTGGCAGGTTTGCCAAACACCATCGGTGGCGTCACCATCAATCGTTATTGCGCATCCGGTATCACAGCAGTGGCGATGGCGGCAGATCGTATCCGCGTCGGTCAGGCAGATGTCATGATCGCAGGCGGTGTTGAATCGATGTCCATGGTACCAATGATGGGTAACAATCCATCCATGAACATGGCGATTTTGAAAGATGAAAACGTCGGCATGGCCTACGGTATGGGTCTGACTGCAGAGAAGGTCGCGCAACAATGGAAAGTCTCGCGTGAAGCGCAAGATGCGTTTGCCCTGCAATCCCATCAACGTGCCATCGCTGCGCAAAACGCAGGTTACTTTGATGCAGAAACTACCTCGGTTGACATCATTGACCGCGTACCAAATCTGTTGACTGGCGAGATCGAATTAAAAACCCGCACCGTCAGCCGTGACGAAGGCGCACGTCCAGATACATCCTTAGAAGGCTTGGCAAAACTGCGCCCAGTGTTCGCAAACAAAGGTAGTGTGACTGCGGGTAACAGCTCCCAAACGTCTGACGGTGCTGGCGCACTGATCTTAGTTAGTGAAAAGATTTTGAAGCAATTCAACCTGACTCCGCTGGCACGTTTCGCGTCCTTCGCAGTACGCGGCGTACCACCAGAAATCATGGGTATCGGTCCTAAAGAAGCGATTCCTGCAGCATGTCGTGCCGCTGGTATTACGCAAGATCAGATCGACTGGTTTGAACTGAACGAAGCCTTTGCAGCGCAGTCTCTGGCAGTGGTACAAGACCTCGGTCTCGATCCAGCCAAAGTCAATCCTATGGGCGGCGCGATTGCTCTCGGCCATCCGTTGGGCGCGACTGGCGCGATCCGTTCTGCGACCACGATCCATGCTTTGCATCGTAATAATCTGAAGTACGGCATGGTGACGATGTGCGTTGGTACCGGCATGGGGGCAGCAGGCATTTTCGAACGCATGTAAATGGAAGACTTTGATTAAGCTACCGCGCTACTCGATCTTTAACCTGCGATGCTCAACGTACTAAAGTACGCCTGCGCTTCTCGATTAAACCTTGAGCCGCTCGCTACACTTACTCAAAGTTTCCGCTAATTGATAAAACAAAAAACCGCATATGAAATTTTCTGTGCGGTTTTTTATTGATCGATCAAGCTAAAAATGGATAGTCAGCTTGATTCAGCAAATTCCAGCATAATCTGTACACCATAAATTTAATCAAAACTCAGGAGATCACATGGATATTTTGACCCAAATAGAGAATGGCGTTTTGTCGATTGCATTCAATCGCCCAGAAAAGAAAAACGCTATTACTGCCGCGATGTACCAAGCAATGGCAGACGCAATTACCGCAGCAGAAGATAACACTGCCGTGCGCGCTATTTTGATCAGCGGCAGGCCAGAGATTTTTACTGCAGGCAATGATCTGGAAGACTTCATGAAGAACGCCACCGCCGAGCACGCGGGCGTGCCACCGGTCTATCAGTTCATGCATGCCTTAAGTCACACTAGCAAACCAGTTGTTGCTGCGGTATCTGGCGCTGCGGTCGGCATCGGTACTACCTTGCTGATGCATTGCGACATGGTGTATCTGGCCGACAACGCCAAACTGTCTATGCCGTTCACGCAATTGGGCTTGTGTCCAGAATTCGCTTCCAGCTTGATTTTCCAACAAATCGTTGGCTACCAGCGCGCAGCAGAAAAACTGATGTTAGGCGAAGCATTTAGCGCACAAGAAGCTTACGAAATTGGCTTCGTCAATAAAGTCTTGCCGCTAGAAGAGTTAATGCCCTACGCCCAAAAGCAAGCTGCTAAATTGGTCGCCTTGCCAGCGGCGTCCATTCGCGCCACCAAGCGCCTGATGAAGAGCAATCAACAAGAAGCCATCATCGCCAAGATGGGCGAAGAAAACGTCCACTTCCGCACCATGCTGACCGCACCAGAAGCCAAAGAAGCTTTCATGGCATTTTTCCAAAAACGTAAACCAGACTTCTCGCAGTTCTCATAATTTTATAAATTCAATACGAAAACAAAAGGAAGCATAGGAAAATATTTACCTATGCTTCCTTTTTATTTAAACCCAGATTTTCCATTGGAACAGCGACAAGTGTGCCTTTGGCGAACTGACTGGTTAGACGCGACGACGACGCAAGCTGCATCTTGCTAGGAGGAGCAACAACGCCAGGCAGTTCGCCAAAGGTGCAATTGTCGCTGTAGCGTTCCCACTCAAATCGCGGTGGTGCTATCCCTCTGAAGACCGCACGCCGTCTGGGTTTCTGCGAAGTGGTAGCGGTCTAATGGAAAATCTGGGTTATATATACCCGTAACTAGTATATTTAAGTTGTCCATAGGATCATTGGAGGATAGAGAAGTTTTATTAAACATAAAGGGGAGTATGTGAATATTTCATTCTCTGAGTTTGATTGCCAGCATATCTATAAGCCCAAATATCGACGCGATCATGCAAATAAACTTGATCGACTAATCCTTGACGAACGTAGAACGTATTACAGAATCTTGCTCTCTAAATTGTGTCATCCACACTTTCATTGTGTCGGGATCGCACACCGTAAAGCCAGCTACTTCGACACAATTTTCATGTTCTAGTTTTTTTATAGATCGTTTTAAAATTGATGGATGCGCAAAATGACCAGGTTGAGTGATTAGATAAATAGTGCTTTCCTTTTCTAGCTCTACGATCTTTAGACTTGGATTGTGACTTACCGAACTAGCTTGGTTCTCTACTATTTCTTGAATCATCAAAGTCAGTGCTTCTTTCGATAGAGTTTTAAACGGAATCTCAATTGACGACAGGCCAGAACCAAAGAGTAAAGTCAGCAAGGCTGTTGATTTCACGATTCAATTTCCTCCAGAACGATCTTCGATTTAGCCGGCTAAATTTAATTTTTGCCAGTATCAAATAATCTAACTCTTGAGGTTCTTGCAAAACGAAACACCGGAGAGTAATTTTATTGCGAGAAGCGCAAAATAGATGAGAAAGGAGCGGCCATTTCTGGCAAGATGAAAGT